>NZ_JAINWD010000030.1:0-307 GCF_021021315.1 Halomonas sp. IOP_14
AGTTCCTGATACGTACATGGGATGACCTGGTCGAGCGGTTCGATCTCCCGGACTTTACGCCTGCTAGCCAAGACCTAGGCGCCGTCCACCTCATCCGCCAGTGCAAAGCGTTTTCATTGATCCATGACGGCCGTGTCCGTGACGCCATTCACGCTTGCCGCAACATTTGGGCGAGCCTTCCCGGCGCTGGCTATGGCCAGCGGGAGCTGGCGACTGATGAGCTGCTGAGTGTTTATAAAGCGGTTGGCGGAATTTCCATCGACTAACTGACGAGGCCCGCCCGAGAGGTGCGCCATGAATCTAAGAC
>NZ_JAINWD010000031.1:0-80924 GCF_021021315.1 Halomonas sp. IOP_14
TTGGCGGAATTTCCATCGACTAACTGACGAGGCCCGCCCGAGAGGTGCGCCATGAATCTAAGACGAAAAGAGAAACGCCCTATGAACGGCAGAGATCCCAACTTCTGGCAAGGGCTGCTTGATTTTTTGCCTATCACTTTGGTGGCCATTCTGACATTCACGATGGGATTTATTCGTGGTGTTCACGAGGGCGGCAGCCTAAAGAAGTCACTACTTGGCGCGGTGATGTGCACGCTTTTGGCAACGCCGCTGTTCCCCGTCTTTCTATGGATAGCTGAGTCTCAAGGCTGGCCAACTATCATCGCCTTCCCGCCGTGTGTGTTTCTGGCGTTCCTGGGTACCGATTGGATTCGCAGCAAAGCAGATGACCTCTATGAGGTTTTCATTGGGCGGTGGCGCAAGTGATCGGCCAACTCAAGCGCAACCTGATCGGAGTGGGTATAGGCGCGCTAAGCATTGCTGCTGTGTATTTCTATTGGCAGCACGTCACCGGCGAGCGTGATGCATACCAGGCAGAGGCTGAGCACCAGCGTGAACGTGCCGAGATATTGATCGAGCACCAGCAGTTTCAGCGCCAGCGCATCGAGACACTGAGCAACGCACTGGCTGCGCGTGAGCGTACGTTAGAAACCATTGATGACGATATAGGCGCCAGCACCGGGGCCCTCGAACCATTGGGAGAACAAGATGCGAAAGCAGGTGACTGGCTTGATAGCGATCTGCCTGATGGGGTTGTTGACTGGGTGCGCGAGCTTCAGCGATCAGGCGCTGCCAATGCAGTGCAGCAGCCTAGAGGTGCCGGAGTATCTAACGAATGAGCTGCCAGCGCCTACTCGACTCCTGCAGAGCAATAAAGGGCTACTTTTATTGCTCGCTGAATATGAGGGGCTACGCCGCCGGTTCAATGCTGACCGAGCGGCGGTGGTGGCGATTTTGGATAGCGGAGCTGACGAATAAGCTCCAAAAATTAATTTAAGCCGTTAAGTCTATCGGCTTCTGCAATAGCCTCTGCTTCTGATTTGAAACGCCCTTGCACAATCTTTCCATCGCGGTCTTCATCATTACGTAGATCTACAACCCACCATTCTGGGGGAGTCCCAGCAGGCTCGGTAATTATTACAGATTTCGTGACGTGATAGATGAGAGCCATATTTTAATACCTTTGCATTGTATTAGGTGATCAACCGTATCAGAAACGGCGCTTTTTTATCGGAAGAATTCTGAGCCCCCGGGGCAGTCCATGAATTCTTCTAAAGTTCGACCGCAAATTCATGGTCGACATCACCGCTGGACTTGAATCCGTGTGATTGCCCGGTCCGATAAAACGGATTACCCACAGTTCACCACTTCTCATTGAAAAACCACTGGTTCCTCCTGAGCGGGTGCCTCTACTGTATGGGAACGCAGAGCCTCGTTTCGCGCTATTTATGAGAATTTTCTAAGGCGAGGTTGTTGTTTAGACGTCGAGCTATAGACAGAAATCACCAGAGCCGTATTGGCCTGCAGCAGAAGAACGAACTGGCCGCTCGTAAGGTGGTGCCCAGCGAGTTTGCCATCTTCACCTTATTCAAAATCGCGGTAGAGATCGCCGCCATTCTCGACACGCTGCCGCTAACGATGAAGCGTAAGCACCCTGATTTAGATACGCGTCACCTAGATACTCTGATGCGGGAGCTAGCGCGCGCCCGTAATCAAGCCAGTGGGCTCGATAGTCTTTTGCCGGAGCTGCTGGATGACTACTTCGACAGTATCGATTCAGCAGCTTAGGGAGTGGCGGCGCTCTGTCCATCAAGGTTTGTTGACGCTGTTTCGGCCAGCGCCGCTGCCTGACTCCCATGCACAACCTTCGTCAATAAATCTGTGGGATTACTTTCATAGCGTTGTTAATTCTGACGCCCTTTTTTTAGTATTTTCCAGGCCTGGGTGAATAACACCATCAACAGTAGTGCGATGATTCCCTGCGAAATAGGGCGAGTAAATAGGGATCCCCAGTTATCCTGAGAAATCAGCATAGCTAAACGTAAGTTTTGTTCCGCCATTGGCCCTAACAGTACTCCCAGCACTACAGGTGCAAGCGGGAAGGCTAGTCGGTGGAGTAAATAACCGAGCAACCCAAAGGCTAGCATTACATAGAGGTCTGTCATGTTCCCTTTGACGGTATAAACACCCACGGCCATGAGTACCAACGTCGTTGGTACCAGGAGTGCGGTGGGCATGCGCAAGACCTGAGCGAATAGGCGGGTGGCCACCATGCCTCCTAGTAACAGAAGTAGCATCGCAGTAAACAGCATTTGCCACATGAAACCGAAGACCACATCAGGCGACTTCGTAAACAGTTGTGGGCCGGGCTGAAGTCCATGAATCATAAGCGCGCCGAGCACTAAGGCAGCAACCAAATTGCCAGGAATCCCTAACGTTAGGGATGGAATCATTGCAGAAGCATTGTCGGCACTGTTACCTGATTCAGCTGCTGCAACCCCCACAGGATTACCCGTGCCGAAAGATTCGGGGTTCGTGGACTTGCGCTTCGCTTCGTTATAACTCAGCAATGCTGCCAAATTGCCACCGGCACCTGGCAAGATACCTACACTAACGCCTATCAGCGACGAGCGAGTCCAAGTGCGCCAGTGCTGACGTATCAGTCCGAGTGCGTTGCCGCTAGCATCAACCTTGAAGCTTCCTGCATCATAGTAAGTCGCGTTGCTTTTCTCCGCCATCTCCAGCACTGGCGGTATCGCGTAGAGGCCGATGAGTACAATGATCAGGTCGAACCCCCCACTTAAATAAAGCGAATCGAACGTATAGCGTTCCGCTCCACTGATTGTGTCAACGCCTACAAGGCCGATGATGACGCCCAACAGGGCGCTGAGCATGCCTTTGCTGATATCACTGCCCACCAATACGGCGATGCTTACAAGTCCGAAAACGGCTACCCAGAAATACTCAGTCGGCCCAAAGGCAAGCGTGACCTGTGCCAAAAGGGGGGCTAGCGTCATCAACGCTATGGCGCTAATAATTCCACCGATGGCGGACGACCAGCACGCAGTCTTGAGAGCCAGCCCGCCCTGGCCGTTACGTGTCATAGGGTAACCGTCGAATGTTGTCGCGATTGCAGCCGGCGTTCCTGGGATTTTTAGTAAGATGGCGGGAATAGCTCCACCGTACATTGAGCCATTATAGATACCTGCTACCAACCCTAGAGCAATTACAGGATCGAACCCATACGTCAGTGGGAGCATGAGAGCGATGGCCATGACCGGGTTGAGCCCAGGTAGGGCTCCGATCAAGATACCCACCAAGGTGCCGACGAAAAGGCTGACTACGGAGCCAAATTGCAAGGCCACAGGTAGTGCGTTGAACAGGGAATCAAACATATCGTGTAACCCTATTTAGGAAACCAGGAAAAATTCGACGGGCAAGGGTCGTTTTAGCACCATCGCAAAAAGCCCGTATAAGAGGATGATGAAGCCCACCGTAATACCTAAAACCACGATGGGGCGCCTTTCACCCAGTACCAGAGCCAGCAGGATGATGAAAAGGGTGCTAGTGGAGTAGAAACCCACGGTTGGCATGGCTAGGTAATAGATCAGGCAACAGGCAACTGTCGCCATAAACCTTCCCGGATGATCGATTAAGGCGGCGGCGCTGCTCAAACCGTCACTTTGCTGCGTTTGCACCACGCCCTTAACGATCAGAGGAAGTGAGAAAAGACACATCAGAATGCCAACTCCCATGGGCACGTAAGCGGCGCCGGCATCAAAGCCACTCCCCACCCAGACCACCGTGCAGCCAAAGATGAGGAAGGCGATGCCAGAGATAATATCTCTGAAGTTCATGAGCAAGTTACCGTCCATTCAGTCATGAATTAGTTTTTCTTAAGCCCAAGCTTTTCGAGTGTCTCACCAATCGCTACAGTTTCCTGATGCAGACGCTCACGGAGCTCTTCACCTCGTACGAGATTCAGCGTCTCGCCTTGAGATGTCAGGAACGCTTGGAACTCAGGATGCTCGACGGCGCTAGCTACGGCATCGGCGATGACGTTAACGCGCTGCTCATCCATACCCTCGGGTGCCAGCATCATGCGCCATAGCACGGTTTCCAGTTCGGGATGACCGAGTGCTGCTAGGCCTGATGCCTGGGGTAGTGCTTCGTTATCATCGGCTGAGGTCACGAGTAGGCACTTCGCCTTGCCATCCTCTACATAGGGAAGTGCGGGTGTGATGGAGCCACCGTAGATATCCACGTGTCCACCCAGGAAGTTTTGGAGGGTCTCACCAGCGCCGCCAAAAGGAATAGGGCGGGCCTCAATGTCATAGGCTTCAAAGATACGCTCTGCTGCCAAGCGCATGGTTCCACCGACCCCGTCATTGCCGTAGGTGTACTGACCGGGGTTATTCTGCAGCTCGGCAAGGAATTCCTCACCTGTTTCAGCTGGAAAGTCGGGGGCTACACACATAGTGTAAGCACTCTGCGAAGTGCTGGTGATCGGGGTCAATGTCTCGTAAGAGTACTGAACACGCTGCATGTGCGGTACGGTAGTGATAGGACTATTCCAGGTAGAAAGCAGCGTGTAGCCATCGGGCTTGGCACGGGCAATCTGGTTGACCCCAATAGCACCACCTCCACCAGCGACATTAAGCACAGCAAGTGACTCTCCTAGTTCTTCCTGCAGGTACTGATTGAGCATGCGCGCAACGTTGTCAGTGCCGCCGCCGGCTGGTGCCGGTACGATTATTTCGATGGGACGATTCGGATAGTCGTCAGCCATGACAGGCATAGCGGTAAACGCTGATAGCGCAACTAAAGACGTAAGCTGTAATGTTTTCATTGTTAGTTACCTTTCTTTGAAATGCAGGGTGATGAGGTGTGCATTTAATGCGATCTCAAGCAGGTTGATCACCGAGCGTGACACGGTAGCGGAACCGCTCTGGCCTTCCGTGTACTCGTCGAAACTCGATGACTCTGCCTGCAGGATTGCGGGCAATGCGTTGGATGGCGGCGACCGGTGCCCCAGTGGCTAGTTCTAGATGCTTTGCACTGGCCTTGGTGGCGGTGCCGAACGACAGCTCGTCGGTTGCCGACGAGATCAAAATCCCGAATTCCTCCAGAAATACGGGATACAACAAAGGGCCCATCGCTTTTGGGTTTAGCGACAACAGCCCGTTGAAATCGGGTAAGCGTAGATAAATTTCTTCAAACAGCAGTGGGTCGCCTGACCAAAGGCGCACACGTTCCAGCTTTATACAGTGGCTGACTGATTCTTCGCCGAAGGCCTGCTTTACGTCGGCGGGAAGGGCGACTTCCTGATGACTGAGAATTCGACTTTCCGGAATAACGGGTACATCGGGATCTTCCACATCATGTACATGGAAAAAACGAAACAGATCGGCTCGGAAGGCGGGTTGCTTAACGAAAGTGCCGGTACCTCGCCGCCGATCCAGCAGCCCCTCATCGACCAGCTGCTTCAGGGCCATCCGCATAGTTGCTAAAGCAACGCCATACTCTTCGGCTAAACGGTTCTCCGAGGGAATCATGTCGCCTGGTTTCCACTCACCATTGGCGATCCTTGAGCCTAATTGATCACGGAGTTTGGCGTACAGGGGTAATCTTCCGTCCGTATTAGCAGAGAACTTGGCTTGCATAGGGTCACCCAGTGGTTATCTTGATTTCTTGAGGTCATTGAAGACCCGTGTATACTTCCAGTCAACCAGTTCTCTAGAGAACTAGACTTATGTATAACAACTTAGGGATACGAAATCCCCAGTCAGAACGTAATGAGGTGTCAAAAGTGAAATTAGGTTTTGATTGTCATGCTCATGTCTACGGGGCTGTTAAGGAAGCCAACGGGTCTAACTACAGTCCATCCCGTCCTGCACCTCTTTTGAATTGGCAAGAAAACTTAGAAAGCTGCAAATTAAGAGGCGGGGTACTGGTGCAACCGAGCTTTCTGGGAAACGACAACCGGCAACTGCTCGAAATTCTCTCTAGGCTTAATCATGCGTATCGAGGGGTCGTGCAGCTAGCCAAGGAGACGACGCTAGAAGAGATAGCCGCCCTTGATGCTGCAGGTGTTGTAGGGGTGCGATGGAATCTCATTGAGGGGCGCAGCGCATTGCCAAACCTCAAGGATCCTCTATGGATAGACTTTCTAGATAATCTTAAAGCTATGGGCTGGCATCTTGAGCTGCATCTGGAAGGGAACCGGTTACCTGAAATTTTTCCAGCATTACATGAGCATGGCGTGAAGTTAGTCATTGATCATATTGGGCTGCCAGTCGACGACGTTCCTATGCAAGACCCAGGCTGTCGTCTTCTGCTTGAGTCAGGACAGGCAGAACGAACCTGGGTGAAGCTCTCAGCCCCCTATCGTTCCCCTGTGTTTGACCTCAGACCGCATGTCCAGGCATTGTTGCATCATCTTGGACGTGATCGGTTAGTGTGGGGCAGTGACTGGCCATGGACGCGCCATGAGAATAAACACACTTACCGCGATACTTACGGATGGCTCAATGACTGGGTTAGAGATGCTGATGATCGTCAGTACATTCTTGATGCGAGTCCTAGAGCCCTGTTTCGCCTGGGTGATTCATAGCGAGGGTATACCAACTGCTAAGAGGGCTGACATATGACTCGGATTAGAAGCAGGGGGATATCCGCTTCGAACTGGAGCCCGTTACTGAAGGGGAGATATCACAATGAGACAGCGTGACGAATTCGTTGAAGAAATGAAAGCCAGGCTCGACGAGTGGAATGCTGATATCGATAAGCTGACTGCCAAGGCTCGCCAGGCGAGCGACGAGGCGAGGGTGAAGTACCAAGAGGACATCGATCGACTCAAGAAGCGCCAGGCGGAGACTCAGCAAAGGCTCGATGAGCTTCAGCATGCCAGCGAAGCGGCCTGGGAGACTGTTCGCCAAGGTATGGAAGACTCTTGGGAGTTGATGCGTAAAGCCTTCCGGGATGCCTCTTCTCGTTTCAAATAGCTTATTCAACTAACCTTGTTCAAATCATGCGTTTCACTTAAAAAAGCCTGAACAGTTAGCTGGGGTCGCGGCCCTCTTGTGGTTGCGATTCGCTGCCTTCTTGAAGACGCTCGATGGACGCATTTCCCTGCTTTGCCAGGGTCGCCAGGCGGTCGATTTGCTCATCCAGGCGGGGTAGGGCTTCTTGCCGATAGCTTGATAGATCGTCGATGGCGCCCATCACCTCGCTGAAAGCCTCCTCAAGCACTTGCATGTCGAGCATTGCGGAGGAGGCACGCTTCTGGATGTCCACGCCTTGCTGTCGCAGAGCCTTGGCAGTGCCGCCAATCATCTGCGATGTGGTCGTATTGAGGGCTTCGATGCGATCCAGCACCAGGCGCTGATTAGCCATTGCCATGGCCACCGTGACCGCAACGGTGAGCGCCGAGACGGTGACGTTAATGGCCCTGTCCACACCGCGCATTAATTCCCGGTTGTTGCGGATGATCACCTCTAGCGCCAGTATACCTTGCTGACTTACCGCCAGTTGCTGCTGTAGGTCGACAATGCGCTGGCGAAGAGGAAAGAGCAGCTCTTCCTCAAGAAATTGACGCCGCGGGTCATCGCCATCGCGAGCGGCTATTTCATCTTGTAGGCGGTGGTCAATCATCCGGCCCAGCGCAATTTGGCGGTTCAGCTCGCCAAGGATTTTAGTTAACGCCTGCTGGTCATCGTTCAGGGTGAGGTTGTCACGATGCAGCATGTCGCGACCACTTTCCAGATCCTCAATGATCGCATCCAGCGCCTGCTGGGTATTCTCGAACTTACGAAAGTAGCGCTGCAAGCGGCTATCCAAGCCGGGAATGACCGCCAGAACGCGATCCAATGTAGTCGGCGCCAGGCGATGGCGTGCAGGGTCGAGTCCTTCCATGCGCCCACGCAGATCGGTCAGTGCCTTGGCAACCGGCCCACCTTCGTCGCCTTGGTGGGCCAACTTACGCAGCGGTGTTTGCAGCATGGCGCTGCGATGGGCAGCCTGCTGCTGCAGTTCAAGGCCCATCTCATCCACGGCACGGCGCTGGCGAACTACTGACTCCTCATCACCTTCGGCGAGGATATCCTCGACAAAACGGTCGGCCATCGCCTCAAGCTCAGGGTCGATATCACGCTCATCGGGGGTTACTGATTCAGCCTGACTTGCACCCAATCGACTAGCTCCCAACTGGTCAGCGATCTCTTCCACCGGTGGTAGGGAGAGGCGTCGTTTGTCATCGGATTGCTGAGCCATAGAGATCTCCTGGGCTATAAAGCTATTAAAAATGCAATGAAATAAAACGGTTTAAATACAACAGAGTGAAAATTGCACATTAGCATTGCCTGTCAGCTTAATCCTTGCGGCCATAACGATCGGCCCCTTCGACGAAGCGGCGCAGATCTTCCAGCGCTTTTTCGGTGGTGACCGACGCCTGGGGGCGAGCCGTCTCGATGCGCGCCATGGAAACAGCGGTATCGTCGAGCACGGTCAAGGCGGATTCGATGCGGGCAGAGAGCTTGTTCAGTCGATGTTCGGTTTCCACTAGCAGATCAAGGCGCCGCACCAGAGCGGCTCGCTCCTCATCGCTTAATCGTTTGCCGTCCCGCTCCAATCGGCCTCGGACGTAATTACCGTCCACGCTAACCACACCCCTTGCCTGGGAGGCCATGGTCGTCAACGTATCCACTGCGCCGAAACAGACCTGAGTGACCAAGCCTTGTGAGCGCTCGAAAGCCAGCTCGCCAGTATGGAATCGGTCGCCTAGTACGTCCATCACATGGCGGTAGCGGCTGTATAGGCGGTCTGTCAGGATTGCCAAGTCGGGACGGTGCACATCGAGCAAGTTCTGCTTGGCCCGGCACATGGCCAAGACTAGATCGTCGGCTCCCACAGGTGGCCTTGCGGGGTCGAGCACCGACACACCCGTTTCATAGGCGTTGCGCTCCTCTTGAGCACGGCGCTGCTGTGCTGCGGCCTCTCGTTGAACCTCATGGCGACGCACGCGGCGGCGGGCCAGCCAGCCGCGTAGCGTTCGCTCGACGGGCAGTGCCACAGGAATAGCGACGATGCCCGTGAGCCAGCCAAATAGGCTGGGGTTGAAACCACCCCACAGGGAGGTTAGCCACAGCAGCATGCTGATAGTAGGGACTACCAGGCAATAGCGGGCGATCACCTGGAGTCGACTGGGAGTCGCTAGCGGAACCGCCAGGCCAGGATTGAACAGGCCGACCAGTAGCCAGGGCAGGCAGGTCATAAACAGGCCATAGGAAAATCCCTGCAGGAATCCCAACATAGATACGGCTATCCTTCGGTCATGGAACGCAAACACTGCGTGTAGAATAACTGAGATAGGTCGCTAAGCACCAACCAAGATGTACTCGACTCAGTTCAGTTGTACAAAAAACGCCGCCCCTTTGAGTAGGTGGCGGCCATTCTGTTCTTGCATTGTCTGCTATGCGTTAGGTTGTAGCAGGAACCATTTGACGGTCGCGTTTAGAGCTCCACACCAACGTGGCAACAAACAGTGCCAAGCCCAGGAAGTCCAGCAGCAAGGTTCCATGGGGCCATAGCATCAAGGCACCGATGGGAAACATAGCGAGACGAAGCCACCAGGGCAACGCGCTTTCTAAGTGGCCTTCCAGTCCCGCAATAATGGCGTAGATACCGAACAGCGCGAAGGCGAACACCACCAGCATCTCCATCGGTGTACCGGTGATCATTGGCGACCACACGAACAGTAGCGGAATAATGTAGAGGCCCTTGGCAATTTTCCAGGCGGTAAAGCCCGTGCGCATAGGCGGGGTTTTGGCGATAGCCGCCGCGGCGAAGGCGGTAAGGCATACCGGCGGCGTCACGTTAGAGTCCTGAGAGAGCCAGAAGATCACCATATGCGCCGCGACCAGCAGCATCGACAACGTATGCGATGAAAGCGCTTGCTCGTAAAGCTGCGAACGGAAGTTGTCCGGGACGACCGCCAAGAGTTCCTGGGCACTGGCGGCATCCATCGGTGCGTTCAACGCCTCTAGTGCTTCCGGAGCGGCAAGCATAAAGATCGCCCGTGCCTGCTCAGGCAGGTCACCGGCCATGATCAGCTCCAGCAGATGGCTTTCCGCCATCAAACCATAAAGCGCTGGTGCTGATAGCGTGCCCAATACGATATAAGCGGCCGTCACTGGCAGACCCATGCCTAGTACCAGGGAGGCCAATGCAATCAACACGATGGTGATTAACAGGCTACCGCCCGCCCAGTCGGCGATCATCAACGAAAAAATATTACCGATACCGGTCGTGGAGACCACGTTTACGATTAATCCGACCGTCAGCAGCAGAATCGCGGTGGAAATCATGTTCCGGGTACCCAGCACCAAGGCATCGATTATCGCCTGAAGTTTCATGGGGGTGCGTGACAGCCAGGAAGCACCCACCACGGATAAGATGGCGATACCTGCAGCGTAAGTAGGGGTGAAACCATTAACAAGCGCCGCGACCAGAATCACCAACGGTAGCAGGTAGTGCCAGCCACCCTTTAGCACGTCAATTAGTTTAGGTGCCTGTTCGGTTTCTACCTGCTGGGTACCGCTCCGTTTGGCTTCGATGCGCACGAACATGGCCACCGAGAGAAAGTACAGCAGCGCGGGAAGGGCGGCGACGCCGATGATGGTGAGATAGGACACCTGGGTATAGGAGGCCATAATAAAGGCACCCGCACCCATCACTGGAGGCATGAGCTGACCACCGGTAGAAGCCGCCGCCTCAACACCGGCAGCGAAGCGTGGTGGAAAACCAGCCTTGCGCATCAGCGGAATGGTAATCACACCGGTAGAGACCGTATTTGCCACACTGGAACCCGAGACTGACCCCATCAGCCCGGATGCAAACACCGCGACGAAGCCTGGGCCGCCAACAAAACGACCAGCGGCACAGCGCGCCAACTCGATGATGAACTCTCCAGCACCGGAACGTACCAGAAAGGCGCCAAAGAGAATAAACATGAAGACATAGGACCAGGAAATATTGGCTATCGAGCCTAGAATGCCATCGCCGCCGAGAAAGCTGCGAAAGAGTACGGTTTCCCAATTCAGTCCGGGGAAATTGAATACCCCACCTATATAACGCCCCCACCAGGCAACGTAGGTCAACGCAATGATACAGAGCAGCGGGATGAACCAACCTGTAGTACGGCGGGCAAATTCAAGTACCAGCGCTAAAGCGGTGATCGAAACAATCCAGTCAGCCAAGGAAAAGCGCACCCCGCGGGCGTAGAGCGCATCTTCAAAACCAATCAAATAAAACGCACAGCCCAGGGCGGCCAGGCCGAGACACACATCGACCGCAAGTAATAGTCGTTGGCCGTTAGCAGAGCGTGCTTTAAACATAGGCACGGAAAGGGCGCACAACAGACCGAACATGCCGAAGTGAAGGGCGCTGACCCAGACCTCTGAGATTGTGCCCAGGGTATTGAAATAGATATGCGACAGGGCAACGACGATGGCGAGTAGGCTCAGAATCCGGCCAAGCCAAGGGTGTTCGAGGCGCTCCGCCGCATCGCTTGCGGATTCGTCGCGCACCGTATCAGGTGTCGAATGGCTCATGGTGTACCTCATGGAACACGGTAAGGCATAGAAAGGACATCCACCCGAACTGTGCCGGGCGGATACTAGGCTGGGGAGGCATTAGCCTTCGAGAAGATGCTCGGGTATTTCCATGCCCTGCTCCTGGAAATAGCGTGCAGCACCGGGATGCAGGGGCATCGGCAGGCCATCCAGGGCTTTTTCGAGTGTCATATCGCGCGTCGCTGGGTGAATGTTATTCAGGAACGGCAGGTTCTCAAACATTGCCTTGGTGATCTGATACACGTGCTCTTCCGGAACATCGGCGTTGACCACCAGAATGTTGGGCTGAGAAATAGTGTTGATCGGCGCTTCCTGGCCGGGATAGGTGTCGGCGGGAATGTCGAAAGCGCTCCACACCGGATATTGGCCGTTGATTCGCTCAAGCTGCTCTGCGGTCACATTCAGCGTGGTAATGTCACCACCCATGTTGGCGTAAGCACTGGTCACCGCGGAAGCCGGCACGCCCGCCGGTATGTTCATGCCGTCTATATTGCCGTTCTGCATAGAATCAGCGCTGGCGCTGTAACCCAGGTAGGCGATATTCAACTGCTCCGGATCAATTTCCAGACCGGCAAGAATTTGCCGACCGGAGCCTTCGGTGCCGGAATTGCGTGCGCCGATGGAGAAGCCGCGCCCATATAGCTGGGCCAGATCGTCAATAGTACCGGTTTCGACAAGCTCGTCGCGCATCACGAAGTGTTCGACGTTCTGCCATAGCATGGAGATTGAGCGTACGTTGTCGTAGGCCTTAGGTACCGGGCCTTCACCTGACCAAGCCCAGGCGCCGTAAAGCGCTTGTAGAATGCCGAATTGGGCTTGGCTGTCGTCCATCAGGCGCAGGTTTTCGGCCGAACCAGCCGAGCTGATGGCGGAAACAGAGATGCCATGGGTGGGCTCTAGCTTGACGCGTACCAGGGTGGAGAGCGCTACGCCTACCGGGTAGAAAGTCCCGCCGGTGGTCGCGGTGCCCATGATGTACTGGCCGCCTTGATCACTCTCCTGAGCGATAGCAGCGGAGGTGCTGACCCCGATTGCTGCGGCGGTAGCAAGGCACAATGTGGTTTTGAGAATAGGTGTGGTTTTGAGAAATTGACGTTTCAGCATGGAGTTGCTCCTGGCTTATTGGAATTATGGGAGTAATCGCTACTCCGTTTCCCCATAGAGCGAGAAGCTAGCCAACTTTAAATAACCAGATATTAATCAAATGTTTGCATGTTTTTGTATTCGACGAAAGGCGAAGCTGGCGGCGCGGCTATCGGCCATTTGTTGCCGATGGTTTTCGCCATCATCGGCAACAAATGGCCGATGAATAAAGCCCTCCTAAATGATGTCTAGGGAACGAGAAAATCTTCACGGCGCAACTGATGGCGCTGCATCTTCTGGTTGAGCGTGCGGCGGGGCAGGTCAAGCTCTTCCAGTACCGCTTGAATATTACCGGCATGGCGCTTTAGCGACTCTTTCAGAACCGTGGCTTCGAATGCTTCCATGCGCGCCGAAAGGGCACTGGCTTGGTATAGCGGCACACTCGACGTTTGCCAGGGCAGATCCAGTCCCAAAATAAAGCGTGTCGCAATATTGCGCAGTTCGCGCAGGTTTCCCGGCCAACGGTGATTACCCAGGGCGGCAAGTAGCTCCGTTGTAGGCTCGAGGAGAGGCCTTTCATGAACCTCGGCGGCTTGGTGACAGAAGTGGCGAAACAGTAAGGGAATATCTTCGCGCCGCTCACGCAAGGGGGGAATCGCCAGCTCGGCAATCGCCAAGCGATAATAGAGATCCTCTCGAAAACTGCCCTCAGCGACCATCTCTAATAAGTTTTCTTTACTTGCCGCCACGACGCGAAGCTGCAGGTGAATCACCTGATTGCTACCCAGACGAGTGATTTCGCCTTCCTGTAGCGCACGCAACAGCTTGACCTGTGCAGATAGCGGCAGTGACTCAATTTCATCCAGGAACAGGGTGCCGTGGCTAGCGGCTTCCAGACGCCCGATGCGCTGCTCTCCGGCCCCGGTAAAGGCGCCTTTCTCATGCCCGAAAAGCTCCGACTCGATCAACTCGCTGTTCATTGCACCGCAGTTCAAAGCCACGAAAGCGCCTTGATTGCCGGTACCGAAATCGTGGAGAGCTCGGGCCACGACCTCTTTGCCGCTACCAGTTTCGCCATTGATAACTATGTTGGCGCGGCTGGCGGCCAGGTTTTCCACTTGGCGTCGTAGCTCCTGCATCAGCGCAGAGTCGCCGAGCAGCCGAGTGTTCAAATAGTTATGCCGCAGTGCCTGCTGCAACTGCAAATTTTCCAGCGCCAGGGCGCGATGCTCCAGCGCTCGACGCGCGCACTCTTCCAAGCGCTCAGGATCGAAGGGCTTTTGTACAAAATCCCAAGCCCCCTGCTGAATTGCGGCCACCGCCATGGGCACGTCACCGTGGCCCGTAATCAGAATCACAGGCGGCGGCGTGTCGAGTTCTTGCACGGCGGCAAACAGGGCCAGGCCATCCATCTCCGGCATCTTGATGTCACTGATCAATACGCCGCACTGCTGATCATCTTGAAGTGCCTTAAGCGCTTCGCGGGCACGGGAAAACGCTAGCACCGCTAGTCCTGATACTTCCAGCCATTGACTAAGCGAATCGCGTACATCTGCTTCGTCTTCCACCAACCAAACCGATAGCGTGGCGGCTGGTATGCGAGAGAAGGCGTTAGAAGATGGTTGTGTCATGACGGAGTCTCCTCTCCATGCGGTAACGCCAATCGAAACCAAGCCCCTCCAGTAGGTTGATTGCCAGCGCTAAGCTTGCCGCCAAGATCCTGAACAATACCGTAGCTGATAAACAGTCCCAGCCCTAAACCTTCCCCAACTGGCTTGGTGGTGAAGAAAGGGTCAAACATGTGCTCGATAACCTCTGGGGGCAAACCCGGGCCGTTATCATGAATGGTCAAAATTACTTGCGTCGGGATTATTTCGGCGTGAAGGTAAATCACGCCGTCAGGCGTTTCGTTTAAGGCATCTAAAGCATTCCCAAGCAGATTGGTAAGTAGCTGCTCAAGGCGGACTTCATCTCCGCGTACCAGCAGTGGCTGCTGCCAGGCGCCGTTACGCTCCAGGCGTACTTTTTGTTGCTGAAAGCGTTCCTCGAGTAGCTCAAGCACGAAGTTCAGGCTGGCTTGAAGATCGACACTCTCCAGGCTGCCTCCTTTGCGGGCGAAGAGTTTGAGTTGTTCGATCAGCCGAGCCAGGCGCTTGCTCAATACCTGAATGCGTTGAAAGTTATCACTAGCCATTTCCTGACGACCCATCGCCAGCAGCCGTTCGCCGTTGGCAGCATAGGTACGTATGCCGGACAGTGGCTGGTTCAGCTCATGGGCGATACCTGCCGCCATGGTGCCCAAGGCGGCCAATTTACCTGCCTGAACCAGCTCGGTCTGGGCATCTTCCAATGCCCGGGTACGCTCCTGGACGCGCTCTTCCAGGCGTATATTGGTTTGCTGGATAATCTGCGCCTGAGCATCGCGCATGCGGTGGCGTTTTTGTCGTTCTCGTAGCCACAGGCCGAGTAACAGTAAAGCGGAAAGTGTTATCAGACCGGCCAAAAGCATGTTGCGGGCACTGGTATAAAGCGGCTGTACTGGGCTCAGGTAATGCATCGACCAGCCAAGCGTGGAAAGCGATGAGGAGGTGATCAGAAAACGCTCGTCTTCTCCTTGAGCCTCCATTACCAGGGTGTCGTCAGGAAGGCGGCGTCCCAATAGGGGGAGCGGTTCATCAAGAAATTGGCGTTGGGCATTAATCTGCTCTAAGGCGGCGTCAGAAAGTTGATCGATGTGCCCAAAACGCCACTGCTCGCGGCTGGAAAGGATAACTACGCCGTTGGCATCTGACAATATGACGTTTTCATTTGCTCGGCGCCAATCTTCCTGGAGCGCCTCCAGAGAGACCTTGACCGCAAGCACTCCTGCGGTGGCAGTGTCTGAAAAAGTGACGGCGTGAGAGTTGAAGTAACCTGGCTGTCCAGTAGTGCTGCCAACCGCAAAAAATTCACCGCTACCATCCTCCATAGCATCGAAAAAATAGGGTCGGAAGTGATAATCGTGGCCGATGAAGCTTTGCTCGAGTTCGTAGTTGCTGCTGGCCAGCGTGACCCCTTGGTCATTCATGAGAAAGATCGTTTCGGCGCCGGAGCGTTCGGCCACCAAGGCCAGATGCTGGTTAGCCTGCGTCAGAAATATATCATTGGGTTCGCGAAGCGCTGCATGAATTAAAGGGTGTTGGGCGAGTAGCCCGGGCAGGTAGGTAAAACGCTCTAGCGCCCCTTGCAGGCTGCTCGTGTAGAGCGCCAAGCGATTTTCAGCGTGACGATGTGAATCGGCTTGGACTTGGCTGTATTGCCAATACCATAACCACCACAGACCCAAAAACACCAGCGCTGTCAGCGTTGGCAGAACCAGGGCACGTAGCAAGGTTTTCCTCGTCACTATGCTTACCTCAAAGGTCGAATCTATGCAGGCTGGTGAGCTTATCACCTGGGCGTGATCAGTCCCATTTTCGGTATGCGTTTTTCCGGGCTCTATCGATGTGATGATCGCTTTGCCACTATGGCGGGATACGGTTTGCAGAGGGCATGCAGCTATCCAGAGAGGGGTATGCTTAAATCGTCACAATATCCGCGGCAATCTAGGCCGGTATAACCGGGATTCTCCCGGTTACCGTTGTCGCGTTTGAGAGGTTTCATGTTGTTAAAACTCCTTCTCTGGGTTATCCGGTTGTTGGTGCTCTTAATGGTAGTGGTGGCCTTGCTGCCATTAATATCCAGCGGTCAGTGGTGGATCAGGCTGTGGGATTTTCCACGACTGCAGCTAACGGGCGCGTTGGTCTTACCACTACTGCTGCTAGGCGTGCACGCTTGGCTAAAGCGCCCAACAAAAGAGCACGCCGTGTGGGGAGTGGTCATCCTTGCAGTGGGAGGGTGGCACTTAACGCACATCCTGCCATTTACATCCGTTTGGTCGACCTAGGTGCCCACCGCTGAGGCTCAACCCGGCGAAAACCAGACGACGTTAAAAGTGCTAACGGCAAATGTTGACTACAAAAATGATCAGTACGCTGAGGTAGTGGCAATGGTTCAGCGCGAGGATCCCGATTTACTACTGCTAATCGAAGTTAATAGCGCTTGGGCTGATGGGCTAGCGCCACTTAATGAGGAGTACGCCCATAGAGTAGGGGAGGTGCGCGATGAGGGCCTTGGGATAGTGCTATGGTCACGGATTCCGCTGCTGGAGCAGGAGGTTGAATATTTGGTCTCTGAGCGTCGGCCTTCCATTTTCGCAACGATTGATGTGCCAGACATCGGGCCAGTGCGCTTCGTTGGCGCCCATCCGGTTCCGCCAGGTCTGCAGGAACGAACCGTCAGCAACGAGGACGAACGACGGGACAGCCGAGAACGCGATGCAGAGCTCATGCTTATTGCTCGTCATGTGGAAAAAGACCCAGACAACCGCTGGATCGTCACCGGTGACTTTAATGACGTTGCGTGGTCTGACACCACCAAGCTTTTCGCTGACTTGAGTGATCTCAAAGATCCCCGCCGTGGCCGGCGATTGCTCAGCACCTACCATGCGGAATACCCATGGTGGCGATACCCAATTGACCATCTTTTCGTTTCTGACGGTTTTCATCTTATTGATATCGACATAGTGAAGGTGCAAGGCTCTGACCACTTTGGCCTCTCTACCACGCTTACCGTTGGTCGCAAAGATCAAGGAAGGCCTGAAGCTTCCGCAGAAGAGGAGCAGGAGGCCGAAGAGATGGTCGAGGAGGGAGCTGAAGACGCTGCAGAACATGATGGTGGTTAATCGATGACGCGGTAATAAAGGCTCGACCTTCTGAATTTTTTCAATGCATAGGGTTGCTGTTGATCAACTGCGTTTTAAAAATTATCCCCATCTATCGGTGAGATAACTTCTACAGTTATTCAACAGAAGCTCTACAGTTTAATTGCCATTTGTAACCGTATCGACTAGCTTAGTTACGACGGGTGCGCTAAAAAAACCCTAATGCTGGCTTACTCAATCGTTTCTGAACACCACTGACTGCGGCTTGGCTCACTTGGTGCGCTCCAGTTTCAGCCCAGTCAATTTGGGTTAACCAGCAAGGAGGACATCAAATGTCGATAACATCAGAAAAGCAATTACCCGAAGCAGTAGCGGCCTGGCGTGACCCGGAAATGGACTCGGTGAAAGGTACCGAGACACCCAAAGATCCGAACAAAGGTTACATTGCCTTACTTGGATGGAGTATTAACGCGATTAAGGCGGCGCAAAAGTTTGACCGTCGCTATATCGTCGTTGCTCCCGAATGGGCTGAGGATTTCTGTGCTGCGAACAATATACCGTTCATTTCCTGGGATTTTATTCGCTTGAATGATCGTTCCATGGAGATTGCCGAAAAGTTGAAGGCTGAAGGCGTAGACGTCGCCATCCCACTGTTTGAAGAAACCGTTGAGTGGTCAGGTGCCATCAACTCCGTGCTTCTCGACAGCCCACGCATGTTTGGTCAGTCTATTCTATTCCGTGATAAGGCCTTGATGAAGCGCCGTGCCCAGCTTGGCGGTATCCGCGTTGGGATATTTGAAGAGGCGCACGAAAAAGAAGACATCGTCCGCTTTATGAAGCGTGTCAATCAAACGCTGCTCAAGCTTGATGGTGATCCGGATGACCCGATACACGTCAAAGCATTCGATAAAGCCGGTTGTCTTGGCCACCGGATGATCCGAACGTTAGAAGAAATTGATAACATTCCGGATGAAGAGTATCCGCTGCTGATGGAGAGTCACTTGAGCGGCTGGGAGTTTGCCGTTGAAGCCTGGATACACGATGGCAAAATTCAGTTCCTGAATATTTCGGAATACGTGACGTTAGGCTACTCGGTGTTCGTGCCTGCTACCCAGGAGCTTGAGAGCTGGCGCAATGCGATCACCAAACAGATCGAGCTGTTGATCAAAACCTTCGATATCCAGTTCGGCTTGATTCACCCCGAGTACTTCGTGACAGCTGACGGTGAGATGTACTTTGGCGAAGTTGCCTACCGCCCACCCGGCTTCAAAGCTTTCGAACTGATCGAAAAAGCCTACGGTTTCAATGCCTATCAAGCGTCAATGTTGGTGTTCGACCCGAAAAGCACGAAAGAAGAAGTAGCGGCGTTCTTCCCCCGCGAAGTAGTCGATGCGAAGGGTTACGCAGGTTGTTTCGGTGTCTACCCACGCCGTCGTGTTGTCAGCAAGCTGGAAATGCCCGAAGAGACGATTAATCACCCGTACTTCGAGTCACACGAACTGGTCGCACCGGCAGAAGAGACAGTGCCTGACCGGTCTGCTTTCGGGACTCATTGGGGGCTCATCTTCTTCTTTGGCGACGATCCCATCAAGATGCGCGATCTGCTAAAAGCCCAAGAGGATCTGGACTTTTACGTCTAACGTTCGATAGCGCAAGACGCTGAACTATGGGCGCGTATATCAGTGTCAGGAGTACTCCATAATCCCGATATTGATATAGGCGCCCTTTATTTTGCCAACGCTGCGGGAGTGGCCCCACCAAAAGGCAAGGTAATTCGATTTAATAGGCAGCAGACAGCAAAATGATGACGCCTACACCAGCGAGTAGGAACCCACTGATTTGGCTAATCCGTTCTGCTTGGGGGAGTAGCTTCTCTGCTAGAAAATAAAGGGCTAGCCCCGCCATCCAAACTAGGCTCATGACGCCGTCAACGAACATCAGCAGCATCAAAGCCCAGCAGCAGCCGGTGCAGTAGGCGCCATGGCGGAGCCCCATGATCAGCGCTCCGCCGTTGCCTTCACGCCATTCGGTCATCAGAAAGCTTAAGGGCGAACGACACTTGTTCAGGCAGGCCTGTTTAAGATCACTGAACTGGAAAGCACCTGCGGTTACCAGCAGGGTGCCTCCTAACAGTGGGGTCACGTGGCCCAAGGATGAGCTTAACAGCGCACTCTGCTGCAACGCCCATTGCATGACGGCGGCTGCCCCCGCAAACGCCAGCCACACGGCAAGGTAACCTGCTATGAAAACCCAGGTGGCTGCGCGGGCACCTGCCTCGCGTTCGCGCTGCTGGTGGATGCGCAGGAAAGTAAGCAGCATGGGGCTAGCGCTGGGTAGCATCATGGCCACCATCATCACGCTCCACATCACAGTGGCCGTGACCAGCACGCTCATGCCGTCGTCGCCTGTGCTGGCCATCTCCCCATTCATCGGCATTTGCGCGTGCATGCCGTGCATAATCAGGTAACCCCACGCCAATATTGCCACGGTTATCAGTGCTAACCAGGTCAGTAAGCGTTCCCGGGCATGGAGAGTGCTCATCGTCAGTTCCATCGCCAATGCCCCCTCAAGACCCGCTGTAAGCGAAGGGTGAATAAAACGCACTGCGTTCGCTAAGATCAATGTTGATGCCGTAAGCACGGTGCAGCAATGATTGCGACTTGGCCACTACCAGAGACTCGCCCGGCGCTACCGCCAACGGGTGATGATGAATGGTCACCTCAGCGCCGTTCTGGCCCTCCAGGGCGGTAATTTCCGTGTTGGCGGATTGGCCAAGTTTCAGATGTCGATGCCCCTTTTCCACTTCAAACTGGATGGGAAGGTGTTCTACCGCGAGCACCTCGCCGATAAAGGTGGCCAACAGCGCCGGGTGGCCACCGGCCCGGCCGCCGAATATGCGGCTTAGCGCTTCCTGTTGGGCCTCGTCTGCCCGCTGGTCGATATACAGCACGACTTTCCAGTTTCCCTCGGCCATGGGGCCGGGGGAGTGCAGGGCGATAGCCACATTCCTGTCGCCGAGATCCACTGCCTCGAACTGGCCTTGGGTAATGTGCCAGCCCACCAGGGCGGTACATTCACCCTCGGTAGGGCTGCCGAGGTAGATACACGGGCAGGCACCTTTGCAATTGCAGCTTTCGAGGTAGTCGCCTTTCAGGCTCCATTGGGGATTCATGTCGTCTCCTCCTAACGTCGTTGGATAGCTTTTGTGATATTTGTTTTGGGTATCTCTTGTTATAGCGCTGAATCGCTCGCGGGATGTGAGGAACTGATGAGAATTACGTGAGAATTGCATCTGAGTGTCATCGTTCGGTGCGCAACTACTGTGTCGGGTGGTATTTGTAGCTATGCTGAACTCAGGTATCAGCTAAGCCTGACATGTAGAGAAACCAGCCATGTGGCAATGGACGTCGGATTTGACGACCAACCGGGCCTATCAGGGTTTCGTTGGCCGCACTAATGAGCTTGATACTCTTCGCGGTGTGCTTGCGACGGCAGGGCCTCGGGTGGCGCATGTCTACGGTATTACCGGCATTGGTAAGACGGCGCTGCTGGACATATTGGCGGCCGAGGCGGAGGACGCAGGTGCTAGCGTCATCCGACTGGACTGTCGCCACATAGAGCCCACCGAACCTGGATTTTTACATGCGCTAGGTGTCGCCATTGGGGATGGCGGATCGGGGGTGGATACGCTGGTGGAGCGATTGGGCCTGCTGAGCCCCACAGTTCTTCTTGCGCTGGATACCTACGAAGTGTTCAGGCTGCTCGATACCTGGCTGCGTCAGGTATTTGTCCCGTTGTTGCCGGATAACGTACACATCGTCTTTTTCAGTCGCCAACGCCCTCTGGATGTCTGGTTTGCGGCGCCGGACTGGGGGCGCCTGGTTCAGAGTGTGCCGGTACAGCCGTTGAGCCCGACGGAGGCTCAAGTGCTCCTTAATTTGCATGGCATACAGGAGGAAGATGCGGCATCCCTGATCCGGGCCGCCCATGGTCATCCGCTGGCGCTGAAACTGGCGGCCACCGCCAGCCGGGAAAACCACGCCCGTTCGTGGCCGCAAGAGACGGTGCTACAGCACGCGGTTGATGAGCTGAGTCGGATGTTTCTTGCCGATGTGGAAGATTCAGCGAGCCGACATGTGCTGGAGGGCGCCGTGGTGCTACGCCGGGTGACGGTCTCTCTGTTACAGGCATTGTTTCCGGAACTAGATCCCCAGGATGCCTACGAGCGGCTGCGCAGGTTGCCTTTTGTGGATGGCATGCATGACGGGCTGATTATTCATGAGGCCGTGCGTGATCCGCTTGCCCGCTCCCTGCATGCCAGCGACCCTAGCCGCTACCTGGACTATCGTCGGTCGGCCTGGCGACAGCTGGTTAGCGAGTCGCAATTCGCGGCCAGCGACGATCTCTGGCGCTATACGGCGGACATGCTCTACCTGATTGAAAACCCCGTGGTGCGTGAGGCATTTTTCCCCACCGTGACGACGCTTCACAGCGTGGAAGCGGCACAGCCTCAAGACGATGAAGCCCTTACCGGGATTGTCCGCGCCCGTGATGGCCGTCAGGCCAGCGAGCTTCTGCTGCAATGGTGGCGGCGTATGCCCCAGGCGTTTTCCATCGTGCGGGGCGTGACCGGGGAAGTAGAAGGACTGTATTGCAAACTGCGCTCCGACCAGGTTGAACCCAGTTGGTTGCTCAATGACCCGGTTACCGCCCAGTGGTATTCCCATCTTGAACAGTCGCCTATGCGATCGGGTGAGATGGCGTTATTTTGCCGACGCTGGCTAAGTCTCAAGGAAGGCGATTCACCCAGTGAAATACAGGCGGCTATCTGGCTGGATCTTAAGCGAAGCTATATGGAGCTGCGCCCTGGGCTGCGGCGGGTCTATCTTACGGCGACCGATCTTGGCGCTTACCGGCAAGTGGCGCAGCGGCTGGGGTTTGAAGCCCTTGGCGGATGGGAGGTGGAACTGGATGGCGTTTGCTATCCGAGTGCGGTGCTCGATTTCGGGCCGGCATCTGTGGATGGCTGGCTGGCGGAGCTTGCCGCGGCCGAGCTGGGCATAAAGCGTGATCCTGCCTTGTTAGATGTCGAAGCCCGGCAACTGATGTTGGCGGAAGGCTTCGTTGCGCTGACACCCCTTGAGTTCGGTGTCATGCGCTATTTGGTCGAACACCAGGGTAAGGCAGTGTCCCGTCGTGAGCTGTTGCAGCATGTCTGGGGTACCCGATATCAAGGAGGCAGCAATGTGGTTGATGCCATTGTACGCACCTTGCGCCGCAAACTTGGCAGCCAGTCTGCGCGGATAGAGACGTTGACTGGAGTGGGTTATCGGCTGAGATAATCGATTATCGTCTATCAGGTAAGTGGTTACTCATACGTAGTTTCTCCTGGGAAAATATCACGGTTTGCGGGCCCCCCTTGGCGTTATCGGTCAATGACTCCTATGTTGGTGGAAAGACACGGGAGGAATAATAATGGATGCACTAGCGAGAAAACTGGGCCTCAAGACGGATCCCATCATTTTTTTCACGTCCGCAGGGATCATGATCCTTTTTCTTGTGGTGCTACTAATTGCGCCGGGCCCCATCGGGGCAGCCTTTGGTGCCGGGCGGGAATGGATTGTTACCAATCTTGGCTGGTTTTTTATTTTAGGGGTGACGAGTTGGGTAGCGTTTCTGCTGTGGGTGGCGCTTAGCCGGTTCGGGGCGATCCGCTTGGGGGGCAATGATGCAAAACCTGCCTACAATAATATCTCCTGGTTCACCATGCTGTTCGCAGGTGGCATCGGAACGGTGCTGATGTTCTGGGGCGTGGCCGAACCCATTTCCCACTTTTCTAATCCACCCAGGCCGGATGTTGTGCCTTTCTCTGTGGAAGCCGCCGACGATGCCATGAGTTTTTCGATCTACCATCTGGGGCTACATACCTGGGCGATTTTCGCTATGCCCGGACTGGCTTTTGCTTACTTTATTTATCGCTATAATCTGCCGATGCGTTTTAGTTCAGTATTCTATCCGCTGTTAGGCGAGCGCATTTATGGCCCTCTCGGCAAATCTCTGGATGTATTCGCCATACTTGGCACCCTGTTTGGCGTAGCGGTCTCTATCGGCCTGGGCACCCAACAGATCAATGCGGGGCTAACGGAGTTGTTTGGTATTCCAGATGCCGTCATCACCAAGGTGTTCATCATTGCCATACTGACGGCTGTCGCTGTGGGATCGATTGTGGCGGGGCTGGATTCAGGCGTGAAACGGCTTTCTAATATCAATATCGCCATGGCCGTCGGCCTGTTGTTGTTTGTACTCTTTACCGGGTCGACCGTTTTCCTTTTGCGCGCTGTGGTCGAAACCTTTGGTCTCTACATAACGAACCTGCTGCCCATGGCTTTCTGGAATGACACGCTGGCAAGCTATTCCAGGGATGGCGGCGCCTGGGGGTGGCAGGGTAGCTGGACGGTATTCTATTGGGCCTGGACAGTGACGTGGTCGCCTTTCATCGGGATCTTTGTGGCGCGAATTTCACGCGGGCGCACAATCCGCGAATTCGTCCTTGGTGTGCTTTTTGCCCCCTCTATCTTCACACTGGTTTGGTTTGCAATTTTTGGTTGGTCGGCAATGGAGATCGACGGGATTGGGCCCGATGCTCGAGAAGCACTGGGAGAGCAGGCAGGTATCTTGTCTGCCGCCGTAGGTGAAAGCATCCCCCTCGCTATGTTCGCATTCTTCGAGAGCTTCCCGGCCGCTACGTTAATCCAGGGCTTGGCTGTTGTGATCGTTGCGATCTTCTTTGCCACGTCATCAGACTCTGCGTCCCTGGTTGTCGATATGCTGTGTACCGGCAGTGCGGATCCCGGACCATGGCATCAGCGTGTTTTCTGGGGTGTTTCGGAGGGTATGCTGGCAGCGATGCTGATTGTGCTTGCTGGCGAGGCCGGGCTTACTGCTTTGCAGGAGGTGATTACCGTTGTTGGCCTACCGATGTTCATTTTGGTGTTTGCAATGATGTTTGCGTTATACCGCGGCCTGTCCCAAGAAGATCTTAGCGAAGTGCAGGTGGGGCGCCCGCCCAGACGTGAGGAGTTAGCGCCGGATGAATAGGTAAGCGGTGGATCAGAACTATCATAAGCAAATTTCCACGCTGAGGAGCTCGCTCAGTTGCTGCTGAGAAAGGCGTCTATCAGCCATGTAGTAGAGTATGTCACCATCTTTGAGTGGGCGGTCGTTGGCGGGATTGAGCATATTACCTTCGCCGTCGCCACTGCTATTGGCGAGCCCCAGTACGGTGGCGTTATAAACCTTTTTTGCTTGCATAAATAGATCGCCAAAGGTGGCGCCGGCAGGCGGTTGGCTTAACCTGGTTTGGTACTGGGTAGCGCCACGATCAACCGCGAGTAGTTCGTTAACGACTCGCGAAATTCCCGCATCAGAGGCTGAGCGTACCAGCATTTCCAACGCTAAGGCCTGGGTGCATTCGATGCCGGGCAAAGTGCGCCGTAACATCGCTGCGGTGTCGGGATTGGCGCAGTGGGCGACGATATGGGCGTTTTTTGCTTTAAGGCTGTAGGCACTCAGCGCGACAGTGGCCACTCGATCATCGCTGGTGTCGTAAATGATGATGCGGCTGGCGCTTTCGACACCCGCTCGCTTGAGAAGCTCGGCATTGGAGAAACTTTCCCCTTTAATAAACTTTAAATCCGCAGGGCGTGGGTTGCTCATCTCTTTGGTAACGCAGAGCACGACTTCATCCGGCAGGCCTTTATCGGCTTTAAGAATGTCCAAAATGCGCTCGGTAGTTTCGCCGTGCCAGCCAATGACAAGGGTGTGACCGGACAAGTGGCTGAAATCGCCTTTACCTTGCATCTGTAATCTCCAAAAATTTGAAAGTGTGACGGTGGCTTTACCGATCAAGGCAGCGAACAGTGAAATGCCGCCTGGAATGAGATAGATCGTAGCGATCCACTTCCCGGCCACGGTTGTTGGGCTGAAATCGCCGAAACCTACGGTGCTAGAAACAACGACATAAAAATAAACCCAGTTGGCAGCGGAGTCGGCCACCGATTCGCCGACCAGTGAGAAAAGCATCCAGGTGGTGCCCATATGGGCGAGCACAATAAGAAGCAGAAATGTCCACGAAATTTGTAGCGTAGAGGCTTTAAGAACGCGGAGCAGTCGCTGAATAACAGGCATGGTGATCTCTTACGGTGATGGTGTGTCAGCCCAGTTTTTCGGCATGGGAATTGATTGATGATAAAAGAGTGACCCGGTTCCTTCGCTGTCGCTAGCCCTATCATCACCTTTAAAATAAAAATGAGCTGTTGAAGCGAAACAATACGCGCCTGCTAGCGTACTCTTAATAAACAAAAGGGCCGCTATTCGCGACCCTTTCATATTTGCTAACTGGATTTATTAAGCAAAGTGTTTGGCAATCCAGGAAAATGCGCTATCGGTTAGCGATTTTTTACCGTGATGTTCTCGGTGCTGGCTCCATACCATGCCACCTGACACGACCACTAGGCTCATCAACATGCCAGCAAGGATAAGTTCATTCATGGCTTATCATCCTCATCTGAGGTTTTATCACGCTCAACGTAACCATAGCCGAAAGACCCTACAAAGATCAAGATTATACCTAGCCCCACACCGAGCCAAACGTTATCGGTATTCAGGCTGGGGTTAGTGACTACCCAGCCAGCAGTGAAGCAGGTAGCGACCACAATGACCCCAACGTTGCGAGTCGCCTCTAAAAACTGTTGACGAGTCGCTCGGGCGCCGATTCTACGGCGATGGGACGAGGCCCTGCGTTCTTGTAAGCTTTTCGTTAGCCTGGCACGCAGGGCCTCTTGTGGGTCTTTACCGCCATGAGGTTCTTTCAAGCCATCACCTGCCATTAATCCAGCAAAATCAACGTGAAAAAAATGTGGTATTAAAATCCTGCCTTATTCACTTGGGTGCCGCGTATGCCGTCACCGTAGACCATGGTGTCGCCAGCCTTCTCTGCCAGTTGGCGACAGTCTGCGGTTCTTGATGAAGTGGGGCCTGAACTGCAGCCTGCAAGTATAAAGGTAACCTGGCAAAGGGCGATGAGTGCTTTCATTGATGACTCCTTGTCAACAAATAATCCATTCGACATTTAACCTTATAGGCGTTGCATATGTCGATGTCATGCGGGGGAACATCGTGCTTAACCTGAATGTCATAGCTGAAGTTTTATTTTTTAGGATAAGCATATGGATCGTGTATTTGCATGGGATCACCACCACAGTCAGGTTGTTTACCGCATTCCCGGCCATCAGTATGAAGATGGCCGGGAAGATAGCGCTCTCTCTCCCGTATGGCTGCCCGCGGAGGAATCAGATTTACCCGAGGGGGTAATGATTGACGATCTGCGCAAAGTATCCGTTAAGGAGTAGCCGCGGCGTGTTCTGAACAGCTGCTTTGCGCGCTATTCAACGCTTTCAAACAGAGGATTTTCAGGCGTACAAAATAGATTGTGTTTGGCTAGTGATCGGCTAATATGCGGATGTTAGTCCCACCATCTCTGGATATGCCGCCATGTTAAAAGGTTTGATCGTCTGTTTTGCGGTATTGTTTGCGCAATTGGCGGTACTGCACGTGATTGATGCTCGTATCTATAATTCTCCTCAAGATGCGCGTCAAACGGCGGTAACCTCCGTTACACCACATAAAGATGAAAAAGAAGACGAAGAAGAGGTGCAAAGCTAAGCAGTGGTTATCCTCGATCCGGTTTTTGAAGCCGGTGAAGTATAACCTAGCCTTGCTAGCAACCCTTTGGCGGCGCTGGGCGTCGCCAAAGGGGCGGTTTGAACGATCAATAAGTAGAATTTTTTTCATCTTTTGGTGTCCAAACGAAGTGCTTAACCAGCATAGACAACGCTTACAAAGCGGTTTCAACGTTGAATCACCATTGGTGAAGGGGTGTTCTCGAGACAGACAAAGGCTTGCGTCTGGAACTCGGTAACGGCATGCTTGTCAGTTGTTGGAAATACCATTAGGGAGCATGAACACATGGCTTACAACGATTTACGCACGGCACGTCCTCAGTCGAGTGGCGTTGCCAATAGTGTTAGCACTAACAAGGTATTGCGTAACACCTACGCGCTACTGGCAATGACGCTGCTGTTCTCAGCAGTCACCGCGGGTGCTGCTGTAGCCCTCGGCATCCAACAAATGAACATCTTCGTGTTCTTGGTTGGTGCCTACGGCTTAATGTTCCTGGTACATAAAACCGCAAATTCTGCGGCCGGCTTATTAGCAACGTTCGCCTTTACCGGCTTTATGGGGTTCACGCTTGGGCCGATTCTTTCTGCCTACCTGACCCTGCCTAATGGCGGTGCGTTGATTATGAACGCGTTGGCCATGACCGGTCTGACGTTTGTTGGTCTTTCCGCGGTAGCGCTTACCACCAAGAAAGACTTTAGCTTTTTGAGCAACTTTTTGATGGCGGGCGCCATCGTGTTGATTCTGGCCATGGTGGCTGGGTTCTTCTTTAACATCCCGGCGCTTTCATTGATGGTGTCAGCTGGCTTTGTGCTGTTTGCTTCAGCAGCCATTCTGTATCAAACCAGCGAGATCATTCATCGCGCAGGTGAAACGAACTACATTCTCGCTACGGTGACGCTCTACGTATCCATCTACAACCTTTTTGTTAGCCTGTTGTCGATTTTGGGTATTATGAGCAGCGATTGATCTAAGCAAGCGATAGACGATATGACAGGCCCTATTGCTAGGGCCTGTCTTTTTTTAGGGTAACTGTTACCAGGTATTATCATGATGCAGTACGGCTTATTGGTGATGGGGGCGCCGTATAGCAGCCCAGCACCGCACTCTGCATTGCGTTTTGCCCATGCTGTTCTAGCGCGAGGGCATCAGATTGCCGGTGTTTTTTTCTATCACGACGGCGTTCATAATGCATCATCGCTGATGGCTCCTCCCCAGGATGAACTCAACCTCAGAGAAGCCTGGATTGAACTGCATCAGCAGCATGCGATTCAGTTAGATGTCTGTATTGCCGCTGCGTTGCGACGAGGTTTGATGAGCGAATCGGAAGCACAGCGACATGGCAAGCAGGTCTTTAATGTAGCACCTCCTTTCGAGTTGACAGGGCTAGGGCAACTGCTTGAGCTACAGCAACGCGCAGATCGCCTGATTACCTTTGCTTAGAGGAGAGCCAATGGCGACACCTGATGCACTATTAGTGATAATTCGCCACGCGCCCCACAGCTCAAACTGGTTACGTGAAGGGTTAGATGCCGCACTGGTGGCGGCGGCCTTTGGACAACCCGTGCATTTGCTGTTTATGGGGCAGGGTATAATGGCACTGCTGAAAGAACAGGGCAGTGGTGCGCCGGGGCAAAAAGCCACGCTGCCCACCATTGATATGTTGGAAATGTATGATATTGACAAGCTTTGGGTGACCGAAGAAGCGCTGCAAGGGATGCATCTATCCGCCGATTCACTGGTAGAGGGCATCACCCTGATAGCGGATCAGGAAATACCAGGGCTGTTACAGCAGTACACCCAGATACTTAACTTTTAGGCCTAGTGAGAGAATTATGATCTTACACATCCTCACCAAAGCGCCTGATAGTATTGTCGCTACTCAAATGCAGCAAGCGATAGGGGGGCAGGATGCCGTGCTGCTGATCGAAGAAGCGGTAACAGCTGCCCTTGATCCCTCCTGGCAGGCATGGCAGCAGTGTCAGTCGCGCATATTCCTTCTATCGGAAGACCTTATAAGCCGCGGGCTTGCCAGCATTGCCACGGATAATGAGCTGCCCACGCTAGAGATGGATGGCTTTGTGGCGCTCACCGAGCAGCATGAAAAGACAGTTACCTGGTACTAAGATGTCTGACACGAAAATATACCGTTATCTTGATTCGCAAAAAAAATATCCGCTAGACCCAGAAGGATACCTCGTTAACCAATCAGAGTGGGACGAATCTGTCGCTCATTTAATGGCTGAAGAAGAGGGGTTAACACTTACCGCTGAACACTGGGAAGTTATCAAAGTCGTGCGAGCATTTTATCAGCGTTACGAAATGGCTCCGGCGATGCGACCGCTTGTGAAAGCAACCAAAAACGCACTGGGTGAAGAGAAAGGGCGTTCTATTTACCTGATGCAGCTTTTCCCCGGCAGCCCGGCAAAGCGAATTGCCCGCCTGGCCGGTTTGCCGAAGCCTACCAACTGCCTATAACCCGTGTGAATGGCTCGCTGGTTTTCGAACAGCTTAAGCCACATCACCGCGCGTACAGACCGACAAAACAACGGCATCGTCTGGACTGGTGGATACCAGTGCATGGCCCATATCACTATCAAAATAGATGCTGTCGCCCTCAGCTAGCACTAACGGGGCGTAAAATTCGGTGTAGAGCATAATATCGCCATGCAGCACCATCAAAAACTCTTCGCCATCATGGCGTACCCACTGGTGATACTCGTCAAAGCTGCGTGCACGTACGATGGTTTTGAAGGGAATCATACGTTTTTGGGCGAGTTGATGGCCCAATAATTCGTGCTCGTACGTGGGCGTGGGGTGCAGTTGCCCTTTGCCTTTACGAGTTAGATCGCGCCGCCCCATGGTATAACGTTCCCGCTTGGGGGGCGTGAGCAATTGAGGCAAGTCGATGTTGAGCCCGGTAGTGAGTTTTTGCACCACGCTAAAGGTGGGGGAGACTTGATCGTTCTCAATTTTAGACAGCGTTGAGCGGGCCAGCCCAGTGCGCTGGCTAACCTCTTCCAACGTCCACTGATTAGCGAGACGAATTTGTTTGAGCCGCTCGCCTAAACGCAACGGCTCAACAAAGGGTTTGCTTCCCGATGCAATACGCAGCGCGGCATGCTCTTCAGTCGTAGCGGTCATAGGTTGTCACATTGGCTGCGTTGTCTAACGGTGCGTGTCTATAGGCGCGCGTAAACGAACATGATATCACAGCAAAGAAGCGGCTAAGAACGGCTGGCAGAAGCAAGAGCGTTGACGCTTGCTTAGGGCACTTCAGCAAACGGCAGCCCCAACAGCGCTTTTAGATGTGCCTCAACGCCACTTGCCAGCGACTTCGGGTTATAGCCGCCTTCAAGCACCGATACAATGCGATTATCGGCATACAGGGTGGCGATCTCCATGGCTAGATGGGTAATCCAGTAGAAGTCTTCATCCTCTAAACAGATATCCCCCATGGGGTCATCACGGTGAGCGTCGAAACCCGCGGAGAGCATCACCAAGTCAGGTTTAAAGGCGTGCAGGGCAGGTAGCCAGTGGTTTTCGATGATGCGCCGGAACTCTGGGCCATCGGTGCCCACTTCAAGCGGGGTATTCACAACGTTTTGCCACTCGCTGCGCAAATAACGCCAGGGGTAAAACGGATACTGGAAGCTGGTGCAGATCAGTATCTCAGGATCATTTTTAAAGATATCGATGGTGCCATTGCACTGGTGAACATCAAAATCCAGTATAGCGATACGCTTGGCACCATATTTGGCTCGCGCATGGGCCGCCCCCACGGCGATATTATTGTAAAAACAGAATCCCATCGCATCGCTGGCTTCCGCATGGTGGCCTGGTGGTCTAACCGCACAAAAAACGTTATCCGCCTGACGCTTAAATACCTGATCTACCCCACGAATAACCGCTCCCGCTGCAACCCGTGCGGCTTGTAAGCTGTCAGGATTCATCATGGTATCGCTATCTAGCGTAACGATGCCTTCGGTGGGCAAGCACTTCTCTAGGGAGCGCAAATGGCGCAAGGGGTGTACTCTGGCAAGAGACTCCTCGCAGGCTGCCTTGGCATCGGCCTGCATGGTTTGCTGTAATAACCCAACAAGCGATAGGCGAGCGCGAATAGCCTCCAGACGCTGAGGGCTTTCAGGATGCTCCGGCCCCATGTGGTGCAATGAGCAGTCTGGGTGGGTAAGGTAGGCGGTAATCATTCCAACGCTCCATTATCATTGATGCCACCTTAATCGCCTTCAGGGCCTGGGCGACAGTGTCAATAAGTCGTACAGCCGCGATTCATGTCAGGGGAGACGCATTTTGAGTACGCGCTTTTTACACCATTTTTTCGAACCTCGCACACTAGCGGTGTTTGGCGCCTCTGAAAAACCCGCGTCGTTGGGCGGTCTAGTGCTGAGAAATATTCAGGAGGGTGGCTTTAAAGGGCCGCTCTGGGCAGTCAATCTAAAAGGCTACTCCCAAGTCTTCGGTGTGCCGTGCGTCAGCCGCGTAAGCGAGCTACCCGAAGTGCCCGACTTAGCCGTGGTCTGCTCGCCGATTGAAGGTGTGCCCAGCCTGATTAAAAAGCTTGGGCAATACGGTGTCAAAGCGGCCCTGGTGCTCTCGGGCGGCGCTTACCTGGATCGAGATAAAGGCAATCAGGGTTCCATTCGCGAACGAATGTTGAGTGCGGCACGCGTCTCGGGTATTCGTGTACTCGGCCCCGAGTGCATGGGGCTAATTGTACCGGGCAAAAAGCTTAACGCCTCTTACGCCAGTCAGCCGGTGAAAGCGGGCCGCGTCGCTTACCTGGGCCAGTCCGGCATGCTGGCCAATGCGATGATTGATTGGGCCGCCGGGCGTGATGTGGGCTTTTCGCACTTGATAACCGTTGGCGACAGTGTCGATGTGCTATTGCCAGACCTGATCGATTACGTTAATCAATTCTCGCCCGCTCAGGCCATTATGCTGCACCTTGAGCGAATCAGCGACGCCCAGCACTTTATGACCGCCGTGCGTGATGCATCACGTAATCGTCTGGTACTGGCAATAAAAAGCGGCCGCACCCCAGAATCGGATATATCCGGCATGTCACCCACGCCTGGGATTGCTAACCGTGACGTGGTGTTTGATGCCGCTTTTGCTCGGGCAGGGGTGGTGCGGGTAAATGATTCCGATGAGCTGCTTGATGCGCTGGAAACCCTGTCGCGCATGAAACCCCTGAAGGGCGATCGTCTGGCCATTGTCTCTAACGGTTTAGGGCCCGCCATGCTGGCGATCGATAAGCTGATTAGCGCGGGCGGTAAATTGGCTGAATTTAGCGACGAAACCCAGGCAGCGCTGCACCGTAGCGAGGTCGATATGAGCAAGCCGGGCGAGAACCCGGTGGATCTGGGCGGCAACGCCTCGCCCGAGCGGTTTGTCCAAGCGCTGGAGATTGTCGCTGCTGACGCCAACGTGGATGCTGTATTGGTGGTGCATGCACCCACCCGGATGGCGCCATCGCTGGTGACTGCCCAGGCGCTGATCGATAACCGCAAGAAATTTCGCCGCAACCTCCTCACCAGTTGGATGGGCTTAAAAGAGGCGCTTAATGCGCGCCATATCTGTAATTTAGCCGGGATTCCAACCTATATTTCACCCGAAAAGGCCGTTAAGGCGTTTATGCATATGGTGATTTATCAGCGCGTTCAAGCGCTGTTGCAAGAGATCCCCCCCAGCCTGCCATTTTCCACCAGTCCAGAAATACGCGCCCAGTGCCGTACACTGATTAAGCAGGCAAAAGAGCAGGGCAGGCAAACCTTGACCCACTCTGAAACCGCCCAAGTGCTCGAGGCCTACGGTATCCCCACGGCACCCAGCGTGTATTTGGCCAACCCCGATGAGGCGCTTGCTCGCGCTGCAGAGATACCTGGCACCAAGGCGCTGAAAGTGGTTCATGAAGGCAATTGTCGTCCTTATCGCTACCGCAAGCACCCGCATAAAATTTCAGCAGGCTTGCTACAGGACTTGGACACACCCGAACAGGTAGCGGAAGGCGTTCGCCAGCTAGGTGAAAAAGTCGCTGAAAAATTTCCCGAGTATGCGATCCGCGAGTACTGTTTACAGCCCATGCAGCGTGGCAAGCACTCGATGCAGGTTTGCGCGGGCATTACCCGTGATCCGGTGTTCGGCCCACTTATCGTCTTTGGCATCGGTGGTTATAAGGTCAACGTGCTGGCTGACCGCCAGGTCGCGCTGCCGCCGCTCAATATGAGCCTGGCTGCCGATGTAGTAGGGAGAACCCACGCCGCCTCATTAATTCGTGAACACTCCGCCGACCCAGAGCGTGACATTCAGCATTTATGCCAAATGCTGGTCAAACTATCGCAAATGGCATCCGATCTAAGCGATCTACGGGGTCTGGAAGTAAATCCTCTGCTGCTGAATCGTGACGGTATGGTCGCCGTCGATTTCGCCCTGGATCTTGGTTCGCCATCGCGCTTTGCGATCATGCCGTACCCTGAAGAGCTGCGTGAATGGGTGACGCTGAAAAACGGCTGGCAGGTCGAGGTAAGGCCTATTCGTGCCGAAGATGCCCATTTGATTACCACCTTCCATCGCCAGCTCTCGGAAGAGAGCATCCGTTTCCGCTATTTCCATAATAAGTCCAATTTAACCCAGCGCGACCTGTCGATTCTGTCGCATATCAATTACGACCGTCAGATGGCGTTTATCGCGGAATATTTAGGCGATGAGGGCAGCAAAGAAATGCTTGGGGTGGTGCGGGTATGGAATGACCCGGACAATATTCGTACCGAGTTCTCGGTCATTATTCGTGATGACCTTCAAGGTCTGGGCATTGGCAGCCTGCTAATGAAGAAGATGATCGATTACTGCACGAACATCGGCACTCTGGAAATGGTCGGCAAAATTATGGTCGATAACCATCCAATGCGGGCGCTAATGAAACACTTAGGCTTTAAATGCCGCTATAACATGGAAGAGCAGGTGATTGATGCGGTGTTACGCCTCAACGAACCCGAAAGTGAATGGCAGCGGCACCGCCTTGAGAGCCTACCAGATTAGGCATTTGAAAAGCTTTAAAAACGATAAGACCTGCGTATAAAACGCAGGCCTAAATTGTGAACTTGTTGCTGACGTTATGGCGCCATGCGGAAACGGCCCCATTCACCGCCGTCACGACGCTCAAAGCGTAGGCGGTCATGGAGGCGGCTAGGCTGCCCCTGCCAAAACTCGATCATTTCCGGCGTGACACGATAGCCACCCCAGTGGATCGGGCGGGGAATATCCTGGCCATCATAGGCTTGCTCAAAGCGCTTTTGGCGCTCTTCGATCCAGTTGCGGTCGGGAATCACCACACTTTGAGTCGCAATCCATGCGCCCAATTGGCTACCCCGTGGTCGGCTGGCAAAGTACTCATCAGACTCATCGGCTGAAACCTGCTCAACAGGCCCTTCAATACGTACCTGTCGTGAAAGCGAAGGCCACCAGAAGGTCATGGCCGCGAAGGGCACATTGCTCAGCTCGCTCCCCTTATGACTATGGTAATTGGTGTAAAAAACCATGCCGCGCTCATCAAATCCCTTTAACAGGACCACCCTAGCGTGAGGGCGGCCTTGGCTATCTACGGTGGCTAGTGTCATGGCGTTGCCATCTTTGCCCTCTTTTTCCAGGGCAAGGCTAAACCACTCATCGAATAGCACGAATGGATCGTCGGGTGTCTGGGACTCATCAAGCCTGCCGCCTTCATAATCACGCCTGATATCGGCTATGTTACGTGTCATCGAATACTTCTCCCTGGAGTTTCATCCATGTTCGCCGGTCTGTCTTTAAAGCTCAAGTGACCGACATCAATGGATGTTTAATGCGTTGACTCACTGCTTATATTTTCGGCGGTGTTGCGACTAACCGTTACGACTGACGATTGCGGCTAACTGTCTCGCATTCTATGAGAAAGACTCAATTAATGCGAAGCTATCTCACCACTGGGGGCTCATCACTGCTGAGAGAGGACATGTTATGCGCGACAAGGTAGCGATTGAGGTATGGGATGGCTGGCTTCGCCTGTTTCACTGGGGGTTAGTGGCGGCGGTGTTGATTTCATTTTATACCACCAAGACTAGCGGAGCGCCTTTCCTATTTCCAATTGAAGTGCATGCCCAAGCGGGCTACCTCATAATCGGATTACTCGTTTTCCGATGGCTGTGGGGCCTACTGGGGAGCGTGTATGCGAGATTTAAAACGTTTTTATATCTACCCGTTGAAACAGTTGCTTATTCCCAATTGCTGCTAAAGCGTCGGCCCGGCGCTTATGCCAGCCATAATCCGCTAGGCGGGTGGATGGTACTGCTGATGCTGCTTTCGCTTAGTTTCCAAGCAGTGAGCGGCCTGTTTTTAAGTGACGATATCTTTTTTCAGGCGCCGCTCTATGGCGTATTTGGCGATGGGGTAGGTGGCCAGCTTAGAACCCTGCATCAACTCAATAGTGATCTACTCATCATTCTAATCGGTCTGCACCTGGCTGGCTTGATCGCACATCGGCTGCTGGGTGAACCGCTAGTAGCAGCAATGCTGGTAGGTACCAAGCGCTTTCGCCAGCAGCCAGTCGATGCGCGTAACGAACCGTATAATGTTGCCACGCTGCGTTTACGTGCCATCGGCAGTTTATTTATTGCTGCTGGCGTCGTCCTATGGCTGTGGTTTTAAAGCACTTGTTTTTATTGCCTCGTTTTCTGTTGACGCAACTGTCGACTGCGAAAGCGCGCATAGCCCATGCAGCCAGCAAAAAGCACCAGCGCGACAACCGCCTCTAGAATTCCGCGCAGACCTTGCCCAGGCAGGGTTATTAACATCACACCTTGGGTGAAGTAGAGCAGGCTAACAAAAGCGAGCCATGCGTGCCCGCGTGCGCGTTTACCAATGATAGAGGGTAAAAACAGCACCAGGGGAAGCACGAACGCGACCACGGGGCGCCAATTAAATTCGTCGCCTTGAAGTACAAGTCCACGGTAAACAACCAGTAGCAGCAGTATGGCAAAGCTGGCTAATACCACCTGTCGGCTTCGAAGGGTCAGTTTATCAAGCCCATGGCGTGCTTCTACATCCTCCAGCCACTGCCTCATAATGCCTCCTGACGCATGGCGTGCAGCGCTAGAGCGAGTCGTGCCAGTCGTTTGCCCTGGGCAACACACAGCGCGCGTTCGTGCTCATCAACAGAGCGGTCACTGCGCGTTCCTGCTAAGTGGCTTGCACCATAGGGCGTGCCACCAGTACGCGTTTCCAGCAAGGTGGTTTCGCTGTAAGGAACCCCTGCGTAGACCATGCCATGATGCAGTAGCGGCACCAGCATTGTGAGCAGGGTGCTCTCTTGCCCACCGTGCAGGCTGGAAGTCGAAGTGAAGGCACTGGCAGGTTTGTCGATCAAGGCACCGTTCATCCACAGACTGCTGGTGGAGTCGATAAAATACTTAAGCGGAGCGGCCATGTTGCCAAACCGGGTGGGGCTACCCAGTGCTAACGCACTGCAGTTGCGCAGGTCGTCTAGCTCAACGTAAACAGCGCCCTCTGCAGGTATTTCTGGCTCAACGGCTTCACAGGTCGTTGAAACCGGCGCCACTGTGCGTAAACGCGCTTGAATACCCGGCACGCTTTCTACACCAGCCGCAATTTGCTGTGCCATGGTGGCGGTCGCGCCAGAGCGCGAGTAGTACAGAACCAAAACGTACGGTGTCATTTCACTCATCACTATTCCTGAATGGGTTCATAAAAGCTGTCCTGGCAATAGGGCTTTGCATAAGGGTTTTGCAAAATAGGGCACAGCATGGTGTCTATGGTATCAGAGCGAACGGGAAGTCCGCGTGCTGCACAAACGTATTTTGTTGCTCAGGTAAACGCAGGTAGACCCAGGCCCGGGTACCATCGTCGAGGGTTATTGTCCTGCGCTCGTAACGAATCCCCAGTCGTTCGTAGCGATCAAGACGAGACAGCTCGTCGGCATCTACTCGTAACAGTAGCCCCTCAACGTTGCTCCCTGGCTGGGGTGAAAGGTCGAGGCCGTTGCGTTGGTACCCCTCTAGCACCGCATCTTTAGGTGCGCCGAAACTTCCCATGACCACTAAGCGAACGGGGGCATAGCGTAGCGTGCCATACACAAAGACCTGATGGGTTCGCTGTTCTATAGTAGGAAGATCATCAGGTCGGTCATAAAACCACGGGCTCAGCATGGTTAACCAGAGCCACCCGGCTAAGCTAAGCAGCCCCACACCGCTTAAAATCAAAAGGCGTTTTAGCCAAACCATTTTAAACACACCAGGGCGCCTCGCAATGTAGGATAAGAATGTGAATGGGGCGATAAAAAAACGGATGCTTAGCTTGTAGCTATAGACAGAGGATGACAAGTTCTATGTTATCGACTGTATGAATCTGCTTAAGCAAACTACCCAGGTTTGCTAGGCTATGTTGGTAAAGCCTGCATGTAAAATAGGTGCTCATTAGAACCTGCCGTAGGAGCCTGCAATGAATCAGCCGCTTCGTGATGATCTGGATTTTCGTGCTCTCGTAGGTGATGTGAAACCTTTGCCACCGAGAAATCGTGCTGACCCAGGCGCTAATCGCAAAAGCCCCTCAGAATCCCAGTTGGCTCGGCGGGAGTGGGCAGAGGAAGAAAGGGGGGCACGCAACTTTCTGTCCGACGACTTTGTCGATCTGCTGCCCCCCTTTGATCCCATGGAGTATCGCTGCGAGGGCATTCAGCAGGGTGTAGTCGATAAATTAAAGCACGGGGGCTATAGCGTTCAGTCGCAGCTCCACTTGCTTCGGCGCCCATTAACAGAGTGTCGCCGTATGCTGTTTCCCTTTATTCAAGAAGCCTACGCCCACGATTTACGCTCCGTTATGATCGTGCATGGCCGCGGGCGAGAGATTGATAGCCCCGCCAACGTACTGCGTTCATACCTGGCCAAGTGGCTCTGCCAGTTTGAGGAAGTGCAGGCATACGTCTCCGCACAGCCTTCGGAAGGAGGGTTGGGCGCGACCTGGGTAATGCTACGTAAAAGCGATCGCGCCAAAGCCAATAACCGTGAGCGCCAGCAGAAGCGGCGGGGGTGACGGTTTAATAATAGAGCCAGTCACAAATAAAAAGGGCAGCGAAGCTGCCCTTTTGGGTTTATAACATTCACGCTCTGCGTCTACTTATTATCGGCTAAACGGCGCTCAAACAGCGCCTGTCGCTCTTCAACATCGGGTTGGTAGCGAACGCTGATAAAACTTAGCGCGCGCAGGGCATCCTCGGGATGCTGGTCATCGCGCAGCGCCATGGCAGTAAAACCACAACGGCGCATATACTCCAGCTGATCGACCAGGACATCACCCACCGCGCGCACTTCGCCGCTATAGCCGTAGCGCTCGCGCAGCAGGCGGGCGATGCTGTAGCCACGGCCATCGGTGAAGGCAGGGAAGTCAATAGCGATGGCTACGGCATTACCAAGCTGTTTGCCTAATTCGGCCGTCAGCTCGGTATCGCTGGTGAGTAGTGGTGCCAGCTCAGCGTCTTCCTGATTGGCCTGCCACAACGCCAGCGGCACAAACGCTGGGCGCTGTTCGGGCAGGGTGTCTGCATCGTAGGAAACACACCAAGCGTTTTCCGCCGCAAGCTCGCCATTGAAAATCAAGTGATCGACATGAACCGGTGTCTGTTCAACCGCTTCAGCTTGCGTCTCAGCTGTTTTATTAGGCATAGACACGCTCCTTAAAGGGTTTTAGGCCAATACGGCGGTAAGTATCCAAGAAGCGTTCGTCCTCATGGCGCTGCGACACATAGACTTCCAATACTTTTTCAACCACATCCGGCACGTCTGAGCGGAAAAAGGATGGGCCTAAAATCTTACCAAGCGAGGCATCGTCGGTGGAGTTGCCGCCAATCGATATCTGATAGAACTCTTCGCCTTTTTTATCCACGCCCAGGATGCCGATATGACCCACATGGTGGTGGCCACAAGCATTCATGCAGCCGGAGATATTCAGATCCAGCGGGCCAAGGTCATACAAGAAGTCGAGGTCTTCAAAACGTTCCTGCAGCGCCTGGGCAATGGGAATGGAGACCGCATTAGCCAAGCTGCAGTAGTCGCCTCCAGGGCAGCAGATAATGTCGTTGAGCGTGCCCACGGTGGGGTTCGCCATACCCAACGCTTCAAGCTCTTCCCACAGCGCTTCCAGTTCATCGACCGGTACGTCAGAAAGCACCAGGTTCTGTTCGTGGGTAACACGCACTTCACCAAAGCTGTAGCGATCGGCTAAGTCTGCGACCGCTTCCATTTGGTCAGCTGTAACATCCCCAGGCGCGTGCTCGCGGCGTTTCAGTGACAGCGTTACGGCCTTATAGCCGGGCACTTTGTGGTCGGTCACGTTGTTGGTGACAAAGCGCGCGAAGCTGCGATTTTCAGCGCGTAAGCGGTCAAAATCCTCGTTAGCGCTCTCTGCAACCGGGCGACGATCAGGCTCAGGGAAGTGAACTTTGGCTGCGTCGACGGCTGCTTGGTTAAGCGTTTGCGGGCCGTCTTTCAAATGCGCCCACTCTTCCTCGACCCGACGACGGAACTCCTCAATGCCCAGGGCTTTTACCAGAATTTTAATCCGCGCCTTGAACTTGTTATCCCGGCGACCAAACTGGTTGTATACCCGTACACAGGCTTCCAGGTAGGTGAGTAGATGCTGCCAGGGCAGATCTTCACGTACCACGTCTGCAATCATAGGAGTACGGCCAAGGCCGCCGCCGGCTAGCACTTTAACACGCAGCTCGCCGTCGTCGTTGTGCCATAGACGTAGGCCAATATCGTGCACTTGAATCGCCGCACGGTCTTGGGCCGCACCGCTGACCGCGATTTTAAACTTACGCGGCAGATAGGCGAATTCCGGGTGCAGAGTCGACCACTGGCGGATTAATTCGCACCAGGGACGTGGATCTTCCACTTCATCGTTGGCGATGCCGGCAAACTGGTCGCTGGTGGTGTTACGAATGCAGTTACCACTGGTTTGAATCGCGTGCATTTGTACTTTGGCGAGATCTGCCAAAATATCCGGCACGTCTTCAAGGGCAGGCCAGTTGAGCTGCAAATTTTGCCGGGTGGTAAAGTGGCCGTAGCCGCGGTCATAGCGGCGGGTGATCTCAGCCAGGGCACGCAGTTGGCTACCCGCCAGCATGCCGTAAGGAATCGCAATACGCAGCATAGGCGCATGGCGCTGAATATAGAGGCCGTTCTGCAACCGTAAAGGGCGAAACTCCTCTTCTCCCAAACGCCCAGCGCGGTAGCGTTCCATTTGGTCGCGGAACTGAGCGACACGCTCGTCAACCAGGGTTTGGTCGTGAATATCATAACGGTACATGTGGCACGATCCTGCTAAAAGCGAAATGGTCACGTTGAGACGGACGTTAATGTAGCGTCACCTTAACGCGGGCGTCATATTCTTCAAAAGAATATATAATTATCTTTTTATCTCTAAAAGCTATTTAGAACACCTATTATGGGTCAGGCAGCCGGCTTATAAAGCAGGGGCCAGCCAGCGGCGTCGTTGCCATACCCATAAAAAGCCGGCTGAGTTTATCAACCGGTAGAGCAGTTGCATAAGCCAGATACCTAATAAGCCCTGGTTTAAACCAATCCCGACCCACCAGGCCAGGGGTAAAAAAAGTAGCCACTGCATCCCCAGGGTCAACATCATCACCGTGCGTTGAGCGCCCGCGCCCATTAAGGCCTGGGCGAGCACTAAAGCTGCGGCATCCAGCACAATCATCACACCGGTTATCTGCAATGGGAGTTTACCCAGCACTACTAGCTCGCCACTGCTGAAAAATATCCCAAGTACCTGTTCGGGTATCACTAACATCGGCAGCGCCAGCACAAGTAAAAGTAACCATGCGACCCGCAGCGCATCCAGACCCCAGCGGTGGGCTTCGTTCTGAGCATCTCGGCCTAATGCCTCACCCACCAAGCTCATCGCCGCAACGCCAATCCCCACCCCCGGCAAAATTAGCAGCAGTGAAAGATTAATCAACACATGGCCAACCGCGACACTGGCCGTGCCTAGCTGGCTAAGTAACCAAATGAGTACCGCATAACCCGCTGCAAATAAAAACTGCTGCAAAGAGTGAGGAGCGGCAAGTACCAAGGTCGTACGCAGGGTGGCTAAGCAAGGCATGCGTGTCAAAAAATGCTGGACAAATGGGCTTTTTATGCTCACCCAGCACCAAACAATCAAGCCAATAAACAGCGATAGTGTTGTGCCAGCACCCGCACCACTCGCCCCCATTTTGGGTAGCCCGGCGAATCCATAGATCAACCCCGCACTGGCCGTCACATTAATCAAGTGAACCGCCACGATGATACGCAAGTAGAGATGCGTTTGCTGGCGACCGTTCCAGTAGCCACGAAAGCAGAGCGTTAGCGCAATGGCCATTAGTGACACCACCCGCCAACGAAAATAGTCAACGGCGACGCTTTGCACATCATCGACTTGGCTAATCAAACCAATCAGCAGCGGTGCTTGCCACCAAGCCCAGGCGGACAGCGGCAGGCCAACCACAAGCCCAATCACCAGCCCCGAGTTAAGCGGATGGGCAATATCCGCATGGGCAGCCCCCTCGCGCTGAGCGGTTTGTGACTGCACGCTGGAGGAGAGGCCAAACACAAGAGCGCTGAGCATAAACATGGCGTAACCGCCCACGCCAACACCCGCAAGCGCTACCTCGCCTAAATGCCCCACCAGTACGGCATCTATCAAGTTAAGCATGCTCTGGGAGAGCATGCCCAACATGATCGGAAAAGCTAAGCGCATGACCTTGCCATGGCGGCCAGGAACAAACAGCATTAATTAGCTCGGGTCGTAGGAGAGTACTGGTGAGAGCCAGCGCTCCATCTCCTCAAGGGGCATCTGTTTGCGCTCGGCAATGGCCTCGACCTGATCCCGGGTAATCTTACCGGTGGAGAAGTACTTCGACTGGGGATGGGCAAAGTACCAGCCGGAAACCGCTGCCGCAGGCCACATGGCGAAGTTTTCGGTCAACGCCAAACCGGTATTTTCGGTGGCATCGAGCAACCGGAATAGCGTGGCTTTTTCGGTATGATCCGGGCAGGCAGGGTAACCGGGGGCAGGGCGGATGCCCTGATACTTCTCAGCGATCAGGGCATCGTTGTCCAGCGTTTCTTCCGGTACATAGCCCCAAAACTCTTTACGCACCCGTTCATGCATGCGCTCGGCAAAGGCCTCCGCAAGGCGATCCGTCAACGCCTGCACCATAATCGCATTGTAGTCATCGCCTGCCGCCTCATAAGCTTTGGAGAGCTCATCAACACCGTGCCCGGTGGTGACCGCAAAGCCGCCAATCCAATCGGCTTTGCCGCTCTCTTTGGGGGCAATAAAATCGGCCAGGCTGTAGCAGATACCGTCGCGGCCTTTGGTGGTCTGCTGACGGATATGGAAGAGACGTTCGACCACTTCGCTGCGTGACTCATCAGCGTACACCTCGATGACATCATCATCAACACTATTGGCGGGCCACAGGCCGATAACACCACGGGCCTGAACGCGCTTTTCATCGACCAGCTTGCGTAGCATCACTTTGGCGTCTTCAAACAGGTTGCTAGCGGCTTCCCCGACGACCTTATCGTCGAGAATCTTGGGATACTTGCCCGCTAGCTGCCAGCTCATAAAGAAGGGCGTCCAGTCGATGCGTTCGATCAGTTCTTTCAGGTCGTAATCATCGAAGGTTTTCAGCCCCAGCATATTGGGCTTGGCGGGAGTGTGGACGCTCCAATCGGTGCGAAAACGCCGCTTGCGCGCCTGGGTGTAGTCAAGATCTGCCGCTTTGGGGCGGCGCTTGGCATTACGCTCGCGAACCTTTTCGTACTCTTCACGGATCTCGGCGACGTAAGGTATTTTCAAGGCAGGCGTCAATAATTTGCCCGCTACGCCAACGGCACGGGAGGCGTCGGTAACGTAAATTACCGGGTGTTCGTACTGCGGCTCGATTTTTACTGCGGTATGCGCTTTAGAGGTGGTGGCACCGCCAATCAGCAGCGGTAGATCCATACCCCTGCGCTGCATCTCTTTGGCAACGTGCACCATTTCATCCAGCGACGGGGTGATCAGCCCGGAAAGACCGATAATATCGGCGTTATGCTCCTTGGCTGCCTGAAGGATTTTGTCGGCAGGCACCATGACACCGAGATCGATCACCTCGTAGTTATTACACTGCAAGACCACACCAACGATATTTTTACCAATATCGTGGACATCGCCTTTGACCGTGGCCATGACGATCTTGCCTTTGGCTTTGGTCTCTTCGCTCTTTTCGGCTTCGATATAGGGGATTAAGTAGGCCACGGCCTGTTTCATGACCCGCGCAGACTTAACTACCTGGGGCAGGAACATTTTGCCGTCGCCAAACAAATCGCCGACCACGTTCATGCCGTCCATCAGCGGGCCTTCGATCACCTCAATAGGGCGTTCGGCCTCGGCGCGGGCCTGTTCGGTGTCATCCTCGATATACACCGTAATACCTTTAACCAGCGCGTGTTCGATACGCTTATTGACTGGCCAGCTGCGCCACTCAAGATCCTCTTTCTTAGCCGCGCCGCTGCCGTCGCCTTTATACTTATCGGCGATATCCAGCAGTCGCTCGGTGCCATCGCTACGCCGGTTAAGCACCACGTCTTCAACCGCATCGCGCAGCTCGGCGGGGAGGTCGTCGTAAACAGCGAGCTGGCCTGCGTTGACGATGCCCATGGTGAGGCCCGCACGGATGGCGTGATAGAGGAACGCCGAGTGAATCGCTTCGCGCACCGGGTTGTTGCCACGGAACGAGAAAGAGACGTTAGACACCCCGCCAGAAATCATCGCGTGGGGCAGGTTTTCGCGAATCCACTGGGTCGCTTCGATAAAATCGACCGCGTAGTTATTGTGCTCCTCGATGCCGGTGGCGATGGCAAAGATATTTGGGTCAAAGATGATATCTTCGGCGGGAAAGCCGATTTCATCGACCAGTAGGCGATAGGCGCGCTGACAAATTTCGGTTTTGCGGGCAAAGGTGTCTGCCTGGCCTTCTTCGTCAAAGGCCATGACGACAATGGCAGCGCCAAAGCGGCGGCATTTGGTCGCCTGTTCGCGGAAGGCGGCTTCGCCCTCTTTAAGCGAGATGGAGTTCACCACCGCCTTGCCCTGGACGCACTTGAGGCCCGCTTCGATAATCTCCCACTTGGAGGAGTCAATCATAATCGGCACACGGGCGATATCTGGCTCGCCGGCGATCAAGTTAAGGAAGCGCTCCATGGCTTCCTTGGACTCGAGCATGCCCTCGTCCATATTGATATCGATGACCTGGGCGCCGTTTTCGACCTGCTCCAGGGCGACTTCCAAGGCGGTGGTGAAGTCCTCTTCCACAATCAAGCGCTTAAAGCGCGCAGAGCCGGTGACGTTGGTGCGCTCGCCGACGTTGACGAACAGCGAGTCAGCCTCAATGTTGAACGGCTCTAGGCCTGATAGACGGCAGGCGCGGCTGCGCTCAGGAATTACCCGCGGCGTCATATCGCGAACCGAATCAGCAATGGCGCGAATGTGCTCGGGCGTGGAGCCACAGCAGCCACCGATAATATTCACCAACCCGCTGGCAGCAAACTCGCTGACAATCTCCGACATCTCTTCCGGCGTTTGATCGTACTCACCAAACTCGTTGGGCAACCCCGCGTTGGGGTGAGCGGAGACAAAGGTGTCTGCCTTGGTAGAGAGCTCTTCCAGGTAGGGGCGTAACTCTTCGGCGCCCAGTGCACAGTTCAAGCCCACTGAGAGAGGCTGAGCGTGGCGCACCGAGTTCCAGAAGGCCTCTGTGGTTTGACCCGAAAGCGTACGGCCAGAGGCATCAGTGATGGTACCAGAGATCATCACTGGTAAACGCTCGCCGCGGGCATCGAACAGCTCTTCCAAGGCGTAGATGGCCGCTTTAGCATTGAGCGTATCGAAGATGGTTTCGATCATAATCAGATCGGCACCACCTGCAATTAGCGCTTCGGCGGCTTCGTAGTAGTTCTCACGCAGCTCATCAAAGGTGACGTTACGCTTGGCGGGATCATTCACATCCGGCGATAGTGAGGCGGTGCGCGAGGTGGGGCCTAATACGCCGGCCACGTAGCGGGGTACACCGGTTTCGGCGGCCACTGCATCACACACCTCACGGGCTAGGCGCGCTGATTCACGGTTGAGTTCAACCACCAGCGATTCCATGCCGTAATCAGACTGTGACAGCTGAGTGCTATTAAAGGTGTTGGTCTCAATAATGTCGGCACCGGCTTCCAGGTAGTCACGGTGAATCCGCGTGACCACTTCGGGGCAGGTTAGCGCGAGCAGATCATTATTGCCTTTGAGATCCGAGGGCCAGTCGCTAAACCGTTCGCCGCGAAAATCTTCCTCGCTCAACTGGGCATTCTGCAGCATGGTGCCCATGCCGCCATCCAGAATCAGGATACGTTGGGCAAGGCGTTGGGTGAGGGTCGCGATCAAAGCACTATCAGCCATGGCAGGGGGAGTTCTCCAGCGTCACAGTCGTCAAAGGGGATGTTGTTATCGTCGGAAAAGCAGCATCTGTCGTTATAAGGCGCATAATGATAACAAAAGGGATGGCAAAAGGCGCCCCTACGGAGGCTATACGCAAGATAAGGAAAGATAATTAATAGTCGCTCGTAAAAAGAGCTGTTTAAAATAGCCGACTAAAACAGTCGGGATTGTGTCAGCGCGCTGTTTTGCTTACCATAGACACAAATGACATGTGAAGTGGCGCCGCCACTACCACGGGAGGAAGACAGCCCTCATGACCACGACTAGCGAAAAAGAAACCAGTGTCGATACCCAAGGTATTGATATTACAAACAGTGCGCAAGAATACTTGGCAGAACTGCTGGAAAAGCAGAACGTTGAGGGTATTGCCGTACGCATTTTCATTACCCAGCCGGGCACACCCTACGCGGAAACCTGCCTGGCTTACTGCCGCCCCGGCGAAGAAGAACCCTCCGATGTGCTGCTTGAACTCGAGAAAATCAACGTCTTTCTCGATAAAAACAGCCTGGCGTTTTTGGAAGAGGCGGTGGTGGATTTCAACGCCGACCGCATGGGTGGCCAGCTAACCATCAAAGCGCCCAACGCCAAGATGCCCAAGGTAAATGCGGATAGCCCGCTGGAAGACCGTATCAATTACGTGCTTTACAGCGAGATTAATCCTGGGCTGGCGGCCCACGGCGGCGAAATCAAACTGGTGGAACTCACCGAACAACAGTACGCCGTCTTAGCCTTTGGCGGCGGCTGCCAGGGTTGTGCTGCGGTTGACTTAACTCTGAAAGATGGCGTTGAGAAAACCCTGATGGAGCGCATTCCAGAGCTTGCCGGTATTCGCGACGTTACCGATCACAGCGACACCACCAACGCTTACTACCGCTAAATAAGCGATAGTAAGGCTCAAAAGCCCAGCTTGAATCGCTGGGCTTTTTTGCGTCTCTTCCCCACGCAACTTGTCTAAATCCCCGGCGTTGCAATCTGGCTCACCAGAGGTTTGGGGTATAGTATTCATAGGTAGTACCTTTGAATATCGAGGTGGTGAAATGGCGACATCCGTAAAACTAGACGATGAGCTGAAAAGCCGGATCCAGCACTTGGCTGAAGCGCGACACCGCTCATCGCACTGGATCATGCGTGAAGCGATCCGTGATTATGTTGAGCGTGAAGAAAAGAGAGAATCTTTCAAACGGGATGCATTAGGTGCCTGGGATGCGTACCAGGAAAACGGATTACATCTGACGCTTGAAGAAGCTGACGCTTGGCTGGAGAAGCTTGAATCGGGTGAAGATGTGGAGCTGCCTAATTGCCACGTCTGATTTGGTCACCGCCAGCTCTCGCCGGCGTACAGAGGCTCTATCGCTTCCTTGCCACTAAAGATGTAGATTCAGCCCGTCGTGCTATGAAAACTCTACGGGCAGGCGTAAAAATACTCGCACACCAGCCGGAGATAGGTCGTCCTGTTGATGATATGGATCCAATGTTTCGGGAATGGCTGATTAATTTCGGAACTAGCGGATATATTGCGCTATATCGCTTCGATGGTGAAACAGCCACCATCCTAGCTGTGCGACATCAAAAAGAAGCCGGATACTAAAGACTCACTGTTCTTGTTCATTATCCCTGGCATTGTCTCTAGCGTCTTTCCTAGTATTGTCCTTACTACTCTGGCTTGAAAGCGCATCGGGCAGCGCCGTTAGCTGTGTTTGTAACGCTTCCATACGGCTCCAAAGCTTCTCTTGCCACGCTTGCTGTAGTGCAGCTTCGCGCTCGGCATGCTGTTGAGATTGGCTGTTTAGCGCGGCTTTGGCCTCATCTAGCTGCTGGGTCAGCGCTTTCTCTTGCTTCTCCAATGCCGTCATTTGCTGTTTCTGCTCACTTAGCTGTTGCTCGCGCTCACTGGCTTCCAGCTGTAGTTGATGCAGGGCCTGCTGCTTTGTCTTTAGCTCCTGACTCAATGTCTCAATGCGCTGCTCAGACTGCTGCAGACGTTTTTGGAAATTCTTCTCTTCCTGGGCACGCGCCTGCTGAGCACTATCCAGCATCGCCATCAGCCTTCCTTCGGCCGCCTCATGGCGCTGTTCTTCCTGTGCTAGGCGCTGCTCCCACGCTACCTGCTGCTCGCTGAGGGCATTGCTATGCGCATCGCGCTGTGCATCTGCCTGGCTCTCTAGCTGCTGCTGTACCTGCTTCAGTTGAGTTACTTCTTCTTGGGATGCTTCGGCTTGTTGATGCCAGTGATGTTCGCTGGTTTGACTGGCGGCTAATTCCCGGTTTAACGCTTCCATGCGCTGCTCCATATGACGCAAGTGCTCGGCGAGGGCGCTTTCGCGCTGTTCGGCGTTAGCGGCCTGCTGTTTAGCGTCCTCCGCGAGCTGCTGGGCCTCTGCCACTTGGCGATTGGCATCTTCGCGATAATGGAGCAGCGCTTGATTCGCTACCTCCTGGGCCTCGCGCCATAGCTCGCTGGCCATGGTCACCACGACTTCCGGCACACCCTTGGGCGGCGGCACGTCGCGATTTTGCTCCCGCTCACTGCGCCACAAGCGGAAGTGATCACTAATCGTCGTGAAGCTGCCGGTGCCCAGCACATCGCGAATACGCTGCACACTGGGCGTGTCGCCCCGGGCCAACAGGGCATCAATGGCTTGTTGAACATCGCTGTACTGAATGCCGTTGCGGGCCATGAAATGATCCTTCCTTGAGAGCTTCTGTAACCACCATTGTCGGGACTTGTCTTATAAAAGGCAACAATTACGTATTATGTAATACGTAATTTTATTTATGATAATGTGCATAAATTCAAGATTACCCGTATTATCTTGAATTTATAGGACTACAGGAGCACACTTAAGGCCAGATAATGTAAATATCGGCTAAAAAGAAAAGAGTGGCGACGGACATGGCAAACGAGGTTATGACACCCACTGGTCAACTTCAGGTATTGAAAGAGCCGCCGAATGGCGGACGTATTAGCGCTCAAAACGATGCCCAGGCAGTGACCGCATGGCTTGAAGAGTACGTGGATAGCCCACAAACCTGGAAAGCGTACCGTCGCGAAGCGGAGCGACTGCTGCTCTGGCTCGCCAGCCAAGGGCACACGCTGGCCGATATCAATCGCGAAAAACTGCGCCGCTTTGAAGCCTTTCTCGCCGACCCACAACCAAGCGAGCAGTGGGTAGGGCCCTCCAAACCCCGCACGCACACGTCATGGCGGCCATTTCGTGGCGGTTTATCGCCCGCCAGCCGACGCCAAAGCCTGGTGATACTGCAAGGCATGTTTGCCTGGTTGGTGGAAGCAGGCTGGGTTCACCACAATCCGTTTCGCTTGATGCGCGATAAATCGCGGCGCCTGAATAATCAAACGCCGCGTGTTGAGCGCTATTTGGAAAGTGATTTGTGGGCGTGGCTGTGGGAGTGGCTGAATAGCCCGTTAGAGGCTGGGGAGGGCAGTCGTGCCCGTTTTGAACATTCACGACGGCGCTTTATCTTTGGCTTTGCCTATTTGCTGGCACCGCGCATTAGCGAGATGGCCGATGCGCGAATGGGGGATTTCCAGCGCAGCGAAGGGCGCTGGTGGTGGCATGTGGTGGGCAAGGGAAACAAGATGGCGCGCATTCCGTTGCCTGACGATATGCTTGATTGTTTGCGCCAGTGGCGCCATACGCTGGGATTGCCTGAATACCCTGAGCAGTTTGAAGCTGAAGCACCGGTGCTTCGCGCTCTGGATGGACAGCGTGGCCTGGGCCATAACCAGCTTTATCGGCTTATTCGCGCAACGTTTCAGCAGGCGGCACAAGCACTTGAAGATATCGACGGAGCACCGGAACATGTGACCGCGCTTAACCTGGCAACGCCGCACTGGTTACGGCACACATCGATCACCCATCAGGCTCAATCGGGCATTAGTCTGCGCCATCTGGCCGAAAGCGCTCGACACGCGCGCCTAGACACCACCTCACGCTATCTCCATAGCGAAGACAACGAGTGGCATCTTGAACAGCAGCGACATCGATTGACTGTTTCCGACACAACCTCCCTCAAGACACCTTCGAGCCGTTATAATGGCCACAATGAGTAACCCTATGACGCAAAATGTCAGTCGCCAATATTCAGCCAATTCCAATAGAGAAGGAAATAGCATGAGCACTTCCGGCGCCGAACAGGCCCAGCAAGAGCTAATCGAAGATTTCGAGATATTCGATAACTGGATGGATCGCTACCAGTACATTATCGATATGGGTAAGCAACTGCCTGACTTCCCAGAAGAGTGGAAGCTAGAAGAGTTTAAGATACAGGGCTGCCAGTCAAACGTGTGGATGCGCCATGAGGAGGAGGGCGATAAGCTGGTGTTCAAAGCGACCTCCGATGCCGCCATCGTATCCGGCCTGATTGCCGTATTGCTGCGCATTTACAGCGAACGCACCGCCGCTGAGATTCGTGCTACCGAGCCACACTTTTTGGCGGATCTGGGATTGGATAAGCACCTTTCACCTACGCGCAGCAACGGCCTGCACGCTATGCTGGAGAAGATCTACGCGGTAGCGCAGCAGAAGTAGGAAACAAGCTAGCGAGGGTGATGGTCACAGCAAGAGGGCGGCGATCCCTTTTCGTCATCCTCGCGGCAAAGCTGTTCGCTGCGGCCACCGGGCACCGGATCCATACCGCCAGGATTGCCCGGGTGGCACTTAACGATCCGCTTAACGGCCATCCAGCCGCCCTTGATGGGCCCATGCACCTGAATCGCTTCAATCGTGTAGGACGAACAGCTCGGCCAGAAGCGGCAGCGCGGGCCTAAAAGGGGGCTGAGCGTATATTGATAGACTCTAACGCAGCCAATCATCACCTTCATCAATACCCAACGCGGGCCTGAGCGCAGGGCTGATATTAACCGAGTCATAGCTTGCATAGGCAGAACTAGGTTTTTTTGCCGTACAGGTCGTCAGGATCAATCAGCGGATTGCTGGTAATTGAGGCCTGCTCTCCATCCACGGCAATATAGAAACAGCTGCGCCGCCCGGTGTGGCAAGCAGGCCCTGTTTGTTCAACTTGCAACAACAGCGTATCACCATCGCAATCCAACGCAGCAGAAACAAGCTGCTGCTGCTGGCCCGATGACTCACCCTTGCGCCACAGTTTTCCCCGCGAGCGCGAATAGTAGCAAACACGCTGGGTGGTTAACGTCTCTTCCAGCGCCTCACGGTTCATCCAGGCCATCATCAACACTTCGTTAGTATCGTGCTGCTGAGCAATGGCAGGGATCAAACCATCAGCATTAAAACGCACCGCGGCTAGCAAAGTGGCCACAGCGGGAAGACTATCTTCTGGGGCAGCACGCTCGAGTTGCTTAAACAGAGCATCCTGCGCGACGTGATCAAAACGGGACATAAATTTACTCGCTAACTGTTCGGCAGTCCTGACAAAGCCCTTGAAGCTCAATGGTTTGGCGCTCAACGTTAAAGCCCTGGCGTTTTGCCAGTGCCGCCAGTTGATCGCTTATCTCGTCCAAGTGCAGCTCTTCGACATAGCCGCAGTGACGGCAAATCAGTAGTTGAAAACCATGCGCATGCTCTGGGCAAGCGCAGGCCACGTAGGAGTTCTGTGACTCAATGCGATGCACCAAGCCTTGATCAATCAAGAACTCAAGCGCCCGATAAACCGTCGGGGGGCGGGCAGCCGCATGCTCAGTAGAGAGCTTATCGAGCAGGTCATAGGCTTTTAGCCCGCCGCCATTTTCGGCGATCATCTCCAGCACGCGTCGGCGAATAGGGGTGAAGCGGACGCCGCGGATATGGCACTGAGACTCCGCCTGCTGTAGTAGTGTACTCGCTTGGGTCATGGGCAACTCGTTGAACGTTGTTAGCCTAGGCTCTCGTTAGTAGTCTACGCGCCGGTGGAAGCGGTGTCAGAGCTTTCTACCGATTCGCTGTCTACCAGCTCACTTTGTCGCGCAAAATGGTGCTGGGCAAAAGCTACCCGTTGTTTAGCGGGCACGCCATCGGGTTGACGTTCAATCAGATCGAGGCGACGGCGCAAACCTTCACCATTGGTCATTTGAATAGCCAAGCCAGGCCTGGCGTTGAGCTCAAGCAGCATCGGCCCGTATTTACGATCCAGCACCATATCAGTACCCAGGTAACCTAGACCGGTCATTTCATAACAACCCGCCGCTAAGTTAAGCAGCGTTTCCCACTGGGGAACGACCAAACTTGCCAGATCGTGCCCCGTGTCCGGATGACTAAAGCAAGGGCGGTCAAACTGAACGGCGCGCAGGGCAGCCCCGGTAGCGATGTTCAAGCCAACGCCTACCGCCCCTTGGTGCAGGTTTGCTTTGCCGTCGGATGCTGCGGTGGAAAGGCGCATCATGGCCATCACCGGGTAACCCTTGAAGACGATAACCCGGATATCAGGAACACCTTCATAGGTGTAATCCATCAGGCTTTCATCGAAATTAATCAGTGTTTCAATCACCGCCACATCAGGCGAGCCGCCCAATGAGTAGAGCCCTGACAGAATATTCGACACATGTCGTTCAACGTCGGTAAGAGAGAGCGTGGTACCACTAGGCTTGATAAAGGCGTTATCTTCGACCTTTTCAATCACCAGGATGCCCTTACCGCCGCTTCCCTTAGCAGGCTTGATGACGAAGCCCGCGTGCCCCGTGAGCATGGCGCCAATATGCTTAACGCCAAATTGGGTTGTTACGGTGCCAATCAGCTCGGGCGTGGTAATCCCATACTGCTGAGCCAGTAGTTTGGTTTTAAGCTTGTCATCGACAAGGGGATAGAGACGGCGGCTATTATATCGGCCAATGTAGCGAATATTACGCCGATTCATGCCGATAATACCTTTATCCCGCAGGCGCGTGGGCCACGTCCAATTCTTCAGCCAACTCATGAGGGCTTCTCATCGTCAGTGATCGGCTTGAAGCGACGCAGCTCCAATAAACGGTAGCCGGTGTAATTGCCCAGCAGCAAGATCAACGCCATCAATATCAACTGAACGCCCAGGAAGTTGAAGGTGATATGACGTACCCAGGGGTTATTCATCGCCAGGTAGGCAAGGATAGCCGTGATCAAACTGCCGCCGCCTTGGATTAGCACCTGCTTAGGGCCTTCCTCTTCCCAAAGTATCGACATCCGCTCGATGGTCCAGGCCAGGATGATCATCGGGAAGAAGGTGATCGTTAAGCCAGCACTGAGCCCCATGCGGTAGGCCAATACGGTGAAGATCGAGATAATCGCAATCACCGTTATGATCACCGCCGAGACCCTGGCCACCAGTAATAAATTCAAGTAGGAGAGATAGTTACGAATAATCAGACCGACAGCAACGATAAGCAGGAAGCCAATCAAACCCGTAGGAAGGGTGGTTTGAATGAAGGCGAGGGCGATCAGCACCGGCATAAAGGTACCGGACGTTTTGATGCCCACCAGCACACGCAAAAACACCACCATTAACGCACCAATGGGAATCAGCAAGATAGTTTGGAATAGCGCTTGCTCCTCCAGTGGCAGGCTGTGAATGGAGAAGTTCAGCAGCGTATCTTCAGAGTAGTGGTTGCGCACCGCCGCCGAAGCAGGCTGGTCATGGGTCATCATTGAGAAAGAAACCCGAGAGTTGGTGCCGCCCTGAACTTCTAATACCGCTCGACCACCGGTTTCCCATAGCAGCAGGTTGTCAGGCTTACCTTGCTCACCCGTCAGTGGATGGAAAATTGACCATTCTTCACCTGACTCGTTAAATACCTGAATCCAACTGCTAAGCGTTTGGCGACGACGACCATCTTCCAGAAGCAGGCCGCTCACTTCACGCGCTAATACGCCTGCCTGGTTTAGCAACCGCACCACCAAGGCCGCCGGATTCTCTTGCGTCAGCAGCAGACGGGCATTTTCAGATTGACGCTCGCCGTTAATATCACGTATTAACTCACGGGCGAAGGTGGCGTTATTGGCACTGCGCGCCCAGGCTTGTTCGATAAGCTGATTAGCCGCAGTGTCATAGGGGCTTTCCCAAGGCGTTGTGACGGGGATTTCAGGGGGTGTCTGCACCGGCGAGCGAGCATCTTGAGATACCAGCATCTGAACCGAGTAGTATAATGTTTGGCTACCCACTGCTTCACGAATAGTCCAGCGGGCGGTGCGGCCTAAATCATCCGCCTGATAAGCAAGCCCATACCCTGATGATGCGGTGTTTTCAGTCAGTACACGGTAGCCTGCCTGATGGGAAGGCAACGCCAAGTCGACCTGGACGGGGCCGTCCTGAGCATTAAAGGTAATGCCCGCCTCAATCTCCCACACCTGGCGCTGTTCACCAGGCAACCATGGAATTTCAAACTGCACATGGCGGTGCACGCTGGTCGCTACGCCCGCGACTAGCAACAGGCCGACAATAATATAGAACATTAACCGTGACATGGAGATTCCTTTCCTCGTGAAGCGTCAGAGCGGTTACTCTTCGCTATCGTCTTCGTCAACTGCTTCATCTTCAGCAGCTTGGTCCGCTGGTTCGCCACCAGGAAATTCGGGGCGCTCATGCAAGTAAGTATCGGCTACATCAATTACCGCAATATCCATCAAAAAGCGCCGCCCTAGCAGCACTGGATAATCGAGATGAGAGCGGTCATTGAGGGTAAATTCGACATTTTCACGAATCGGCCCTAGAGTCATTAACAGAGAAATGACGGGACGTGACTCTTCGCCAGAGGCTTGAACAATGCGCACTCGGCGCACGATAGGCGCTTCAACCCACTCATCGCGCTGCGACTCAACCGCCACGTCATCGTCGTTCAGCGCCAACTTGAAGCGCACCCAATCTTCACCGTCACGCTCGAAGCGAGTGATCTCGGCAGCAGAAAGGGACGAGGTGTTGGCTCCTGAATCGACTCGCGCTTTGAGGTAGGTGCCAAGGCTTGGTAAGCCAACCCATTCGCTGCGGCCCAGTAACGTTTTAGTGGTCAAGCTCTCATCAATCTCACACTCTTCACGTATGATGACCGGCTCTTCACCGCGAGCTTCCAATTGCTGTACGTCTTGGCGGAGGTAACGCAATAAACTGCCCACTTCACGCATATCAGCGGTCAATGCCTGCTGGTGATCAAGCTGGCGTTGCTGCAAATTAATGCGGGTGTCACATTGTTGCGTTAGCTGGCTCTCTAACTCCAGGATACGAGAATTGAATGAGGCTTCGCTTAAAGGGGGCGGTTGATTCGTTTCCGGCTGGGTTGCTGCACAGCCTGCGATCGAAAGCGACAAGCCAGCGATAAGCCACAAAACACCTGGGCGCATAACGAGAGATATCCTTGGACAATAGGTTGGGGAATGATAAGGAGATGGGGGTCTAGTGTCCAACGCCATCATCGCTTTTGGAGCACCTATTTTATCTAATTTAACATAATATATATTAAGCGAACCAGTGAGGCCGCTATGGGTAAAATTGCGCTCGTCCATTTCAAAAAAGGCAGCCCGCATATTTAGCAGGCTGCCTTCTGATCTATCACGTAGTCTATCTCACGCTAGCACGATTTACTCTGGGGCTGCGTACGAGCCATCTTCCTGGTGAACTTCATTACCTGTGATCGGTGGAGTAAAGACGCAGGCAACCGTCATGCCCTTCTCTTTGCCACGCAGCAAGTGTTCATCATGCTGGTCGAGTAGATAAATGTCGCCTGCTTTGATCGGCCAGATTTTACCGTCAGCCAGGGTTTCAACTTCGCCTTCACCTTCGTAGCAAAACACTGCTTCGTAGTGATTTTTGTAATGGATATGTGTCTCGGTGCCTGGGAAAATGCGGGTAATATGGAACGAAAAACCTGCATTATCGTTGGCCAGAACAAGGCGCGTACTGTCCCAGTTACCATTTTCAGCGGTCACTAGGCGATCTGTTTTACGCGCTTCATCAAGATTACGAACGATCATAGGAGTACTCCGTTGCAAAACGACTGGCGACTACCAGCCGCTATATCCCTAACTAAAAAACTGTGAGCTACTGCTTCAGCGTAACGCTTAATACTACCGCCAGGTTATTCGCTAGCAACAGCTTTAACGCACATTTCGAGAATATCCAAACCTTCCAGCAGGTCATCATCGCTAATGGTTAGCGGGCATAGGCACTTAACCACTTCACCATCCTGACCACTGGTTTCAATTACCAGACCATGCTCAAAGGCTTTACTGGTAATTTTATCGGCAATATCACCCGACACAACGTCAATACCGCGCATCAAGCCACGACCACGTTCAGTGGCAGGCATGCCGTGCTCCGTTAACAGCGCTGCTAACTTCTGGAAGCGCTCTTCTACAATACGCCCTTTGCGCTGAACATCACGCTCAAAGGTGTCATTAGTCCAGTATTTTTTCAACGCAGCGGTGGCGGTCACCATCGCCAGGCTGAAACCACGGAAAGTGCCGTTATATTGACCCGGTTTCCATTTATCCAGCTCTGGGCGCATCAACACATGGGCAAATGGCAGGCCAAAACCGGAGAGCGATTTCGAGTTGGTAATAATGTCAGGTGTAATACCCGCGTGTTCGAAGCTAAAGAACTTACCCGTACGGCCACAGCCTGCCTGAATATCATCGATAATCAGCAGAATGTCGTGGGCACGACAGATCCCTTCGAGACGCTTCAACCACTCCAAGCCTGCAACATTAATACCGCCCTCGCCTTGCACGGTTTCAATGATGACACCCGCTGGAATATCCAGACCACCAGATTTGTCGCTGAGCAGCTTTTCAAAATAATCCAGGGTATCGGTATGCTCACCCATGTAGCCATCGTAAGGCAGGAAGCTAGCGCCCTGGGTGGGTATGCCACCCGTGGCTTCACGGAATTTACGATTACCCGTGGTCGCCAAAGCCCCCATGGTGACGCCGTGGAAACCATTGGTGAAGGTGACAATGTTGTGACGGCCTTTAGCCACACGAGCCAAGCGGATAGCGGCCTCTACGGCATTGGTACCGGTTGGGCCAGGCAGATGCACTTTATAATCCAGCCCGCGTGGCTTGAAAATAACTTCTTCCAGCGTTTCAAGATAATCACGCTTGGCATTGGTCCACATATCCAAACCGTGAACAACACCGTCAGTCGACAGGTAATCAATCATCGCCTGTTTCATGTGCGGATTATTGTGGCCGTAGTTCAGCGTGCCCGCGCCGGCGAGGAAATCAATGTACTCACGGCCATTCTCATCGGTTAGACGCGCATTTTGCGCTTTGGTAAACACCACCGGAAACGAACGAGAATAAGTACGTACATTGGATTCCATGCGTTCAAGCGTCTGGGTCTGCATTAGCGACCTCCTTGGTTGATCATTTTAACTTTAGGCATTACTTGCCCGAAGCAACATGAGCGGGAAAAACGGTAAGTCCGATACGTGTATCTAGCAAAACGACGTATTAGATGCGATCTGTTTGGAACGGGCCGATACGAACCAGGTTTTCCGGGTCATGCTCTCCTCCGAGCTGTTCGGTAGAGAAGTATTCGCGGCTATTGAGCGGCGCATGCCAGCGTGCCGCCAAGCGACGGAATAAGCCCCAAGAGGCTAGATTGTCAGGGGTGATGGTGGTTTCAAGGTGATGCACATCATCAAGCTCAGGGCGGGACATAATAGCCTCGACCAAGCGTCGCGCTAGCCCTGTACCACGTGCTTTTTCACCGACAGCCACTTGCCATAAAAAGTAGGTGTCTGGAGCATTATCCTTAACATAGCCAGAAACAAAACCAACGATTTCGCCCTCTTCATTGGTAGCCACTGCGCAGGTATCACGAAACTGAGTCGCCAGTAGCAAGTAAGCGTAGGCTGAATTCACATCCAGCGGAGGGCAAGCTTTGACCAGCTCGTAAACTCCCCAGCCATCATCCGCATTGGGTTTGCGAATAAACAGCGGCATCTCCGCATGACCCACAACAGCATCAGCCACCGTTGGCCTGGCAAGGTCAGCAGAGGGGGTAAAAGGTTGTGTCGGCGTACTCATAGTTATGCTTCGCTGTAGCGAATTTGATGTTCATTATAACAGCTGATTATGAGCAATTCAAAAATCATATTATTCTACACCTCGCTTTCCATAATTTTTTGTTATGATCGAGTAGCATAACCACTGCTCACCGCTATCTCTTTTAGAATAGTGCAAGTAGCCTACAAAAAAAGGCGCGCCCATGGGCACGCCTTCACTTTTAATATGCTTATCTGCGTGTCAGCGTACGCAGCGTGACGAACTCCTCGGCCCCCGTTGGGTGGATGCCTACGGTGCGGTCAAAGTCCTGCTTGGTAAGGCCAGCTCTTACCGCGATAGCAATTCCCTGAATAATTTCACCCGCGTCATCTCCGACCATATGGGCCCCTACGACTACATCGGTAGCATCGTCCACGACCAGCTTCATTAAGGTGCGCTCTTGGCTACCTGATAGGGTGTGCTTCATGGCGCGAAAATCGGTGCTATACACACGAATATGGGTGAATTTTTCCCGCGCGGCCTCCTCGGAAAGACCCACGGTACCGATGTTGGGATGGCAAAAAACGGCGGTAGGGATCGTAGTGTAGTCCAACGGCTTGGGAACCGTATCGGCAAAGTGGGCGTCGACAAGCTGCATCGCCTCAGCCAGTGCTACCGGTGTTAATTCCGGCCCAGCCGTCAGGTCGCCCAAGGCTAAAATTGAAGGCAGCGCTGTTTCAAACCGCTCGTTTACGGGGATTTTACCCGCCTCATCCAGGCATAGGCCCAACGCTTCAAGCCCTAGCTCACGGATATTCGCCTTGCGCCCTGTGGCTGCGAGCACCACATCGACTTCAAGCACGTTGCCGTTGGTAAGGTGAACATTGTAGCCGTCTTGGCTGCGCTCAATACGCTCGATGTTAGTGTTGAAATGGAGGTTGACTCCCTTTCTTTCCATTTCCGCGCAGGTGAACTCGCGAACCTGTTGATCAAAGCCTTTTAAAAACAGCTCGCCACGGTAGATGAGGTGCGTCTCGCTGCCCAGACCATTAAAGATACTCGAAAATTCCACCGCAATATAGCCACCGCCAAGCACTAAAAAGCGCTTAGGAAAAGTATCTAGATCAAAAATCTGATTGGAATCCAGTGCGTGTTCACTGCCAGGAAAATCGGGTACCCAGGGCCATCCACCAGTAGCCAGAACGATTTTTTGTGCAGTCACCGATATATCGCCATGCTCGCCGCTTAAGGTCACCGTGTGTGCATCGGCCAAGCGTGCTCGTGCATTGAAGAGCGTTACTCCAGCGCCTTCCAGCATGCGCTGATAAATGCCATTCAGACGTTTGATTTCACTGATTTTGTTGTCGCGCAGTGTGGCCCAATCGAAGCTGGCGGGGCCAGGCAGCTGCCAGCCAAAACCTGCCGCATCATCAAAACTGTCATGGAAATGGGCAGCGTAGGAGTAAAGCTTCTTGGGCACACAGCCAACGTTGACACAGGTTCCGCCCAGGTAGCGATCTTCGGCAATGGCCACTTTGGCGCCGGTAGCCGCGGCCATACGCGCGGTGCGTACACCACCAGAGCCTGCGCCAATAACCAGAAGGTCATATTCGTATTCAGAAACGTCTGCCATGATTTGCTCCTGGGGAGTTAGAATTCGTATGAATCAATATCGGGTTGCCCATTGGTCAAGTGCAGTGGTTGACCTGACTACCCGGGAAGGTTAAAACCTTCTGCTGCTATTTTGTACTGGCCTAGGTTATACAAGGCCTAATTCCACCCTGAGTAGGGCTTTGATAACCCGCTTATCTACCAGCGACTTAACGCCCTTTAACTTTTCTGGAGACGCTATGTCTGACCCTATTGCGACGCTACTCGACAATAATCGCGCCTGGGCTGAGCGTATGTGCGAAGAAGACCCCGACTACTTTAAGCGCCTTTCGAACCAGCAGAACCCCGATTATTTATGGATTGGCTGCTCCGACAGCCGAGTACCGGCGAATCAAATTATTGCACTCCCGCCTGGGGAAGTTTTCGTACACCGCAACGTCGCCAACTTGCTACACCACACCGATATGAACGCCCTCTCGGTGGTTCAGTTCGCGGTGGATGTTCTTAAAGTCAGCCATATCATGATTGTCGGTCACTATGGCTGCGGGGGCATTAAGGCCGCCATGATGGGAGGCGAATGTGGCGTGGTGGATTACTGGCTGCACTCAGTGCGCGAACAGTACAACCATCACAGGAATTCGCTTGACCACCTCCCACTGGAAGATCAAATCGATCGCATGTGCGAGCTCAACGTGAAAGCCCAGGTAAACAGTTTGTGCCGCACCAAAATTTTGCAGCGCGCTTGGCAGCGAGGTCAGCAGATTTCGGTACATGGCTGGGTCTACGGATTAAGCGATGGCCGCGTTAAAGATCTTAACTGCACCGTAAGTGGTTTAGAACAAGTGGAAACACTTTACCGTATTGACCGCATCCAGCAAGGCGATTAAGCACTCCCCCAATGCCTACCGCTACGCTTAGTCGTAGCGGTAGGCACGATGGCAGCTCTTACAGCTCGCGCCCACTTCTGAAAGCGCTCGGGCAGTGTTTCGAGTATCCTCTTGCTCGGCTACATCAATTAAATTAGCGATTTTATCCTCCAGATCGCTAAAACCGGCGGCGAACTCACCCCACTCTTCCCATATGGATGCCCGCGCTTCAGAACCACTGCCGTGGGTGCCCTCAATAAACGCAGGTAGCAAACGATCAGCGCTGGCACGCTCTTGCAGCTTAAGTAACCGCGGCATTGCAGCCTCAAGATCTTGATTATTGATTAGATCAAAGCGCAGCTGACGCACCAGACTTTCAATATCTTTAAGCTCTTCTCGGCGCCAAACCACGGCTTCGCGCTCACTTGCGAATGGCGTGTCGCTGACGGCTTGGGGCATGGCCAGGGCGCTCGTTTCCTCGCCTGCCCAAGCCAGCGGCGTGCAGAGCATTAATGCTAAAGCGCTGGCTGCCGTGCCGCGGGGGGAAGCCCACTTCAGATAATGGCGTTGCTGCATAATGGCTTCCTGTCGATGATTCGGTAGTCAAAGGTTTAGTGCGCACGTTTTAACCTATCGGGCAGGTGACACCCGTACCTTTCAAGCCGCAGTAGCCATGAGGGTTTTTATCCAGGTACTGCTGATGGTAAGCCTCTGCGTAATAAAATGTTTCTAGCGGCTTAATCTCAGTAGTGATTGCCCCTCTGCCCGCTTTGTCGAGCGCCTGTTGGTACGCTGCCGCACTCTGCTCGGCTACCGTTTGCTGCGCTTGGCTGGTGGTAAAAATGGCGGAGCGATACTGCGAGCCAATATCGTTCCCCTGGCGATTGCCCTGGGTCGGGTCGTGCCCTTCCCAGAAAACCTGCAACAACGTTTCCAGCTCGACTTGCTGTGGGTCATAAATCACCCGTACCACTTCGGTGTGGCCAGTACGCCCCGTACATGTCTCGTCGTAGGTGGGGTTAGGTGTCTCACCACCAGCATACCCCGCCGCAGTGACATAGACTCCTGGCAACTGCCAAAACAGGCGTTCAACGCCCCAGAAACACCCCATGCCTAGCACGATCTCCTCGTGGCCTTCGGGAAACGGAGGATGTATCGAGTGCCCATTAATGGTATGCACCTGACTGGTTTCTATGGGCGTATCGCGTCCAGGCAGTACACGGCCTGAACCTGAGCTAGCGTTTGAAAATAGTGACATATCACCCTCACTTATTGCTGCTGAATGATTTCAGGATTACCGGAACGGGTAAAGGTGTAGATTAAGTCCACCGCTTGGTTGGTACCCGAGACGGCCTGTACATAAAGGTTACGCCACAGCGTGTAGCGTAGTGTTAGTTCGGCAATTGGCGAGAAAATTCCCACACCGTAACTAATTCTAAGATCATCGGTGAGTTGGCCACTGACAGCGACTTGGCTATCATCGCCAGCCCCAGTGGTGTCCAGAGTTAAGTCATCAATGCCGAAGGCTTCACCAATGGAACCAACCGCCCCACCGGTGCGCCCTAACGACATGCCTATCAGCGCGGTAGTCAGTGCGCTATCCACACCGCCCCCAGAAGCATCAGGTGCGCGACCCCGTAACAGGTAAGAGAGCGCACGGGATTCATCCATCGCCGGTTCAGAAAAGATCAGTACGTTCGGAGATTCGGCACTACCTGTTACCCGCAAGCCCGCAATAACGTCATCTTCGGTAATGTCAGGGTTGCGAATGGCCTCGAAGTCGAGCGTAGGTAGACCGGGTGGCCCACTAAACAGCAGTTCACCGCGGCGGATAACCAGGTCTTGGCCGAAAGCCTGGAAACGACCATCGACCAAATTAACGTCGCCGAATAACTGTAACGCGCCGCTGCTTTGGCGAATTTCCAGCGCGCCTCCCAAGCCAGATTCCAAGCCGTAGGCTGAAATTTGCATATCGCTACCCAACGTTAAGGTCACCAGTACGTCAATGGCCATACCGGTGGCGGCAAGCTCGTCCGCGGCACTTGGATCATCCTCATTGGCAGCCGCTCGCTGAGCCTCAATTTCGGCCTGGCGATCATCGCGCTCGGTAATAATCACTTCATCGCCACTTGGGGTGACTGCTGATGAGGGCATATCGCCAATTTCAAGCCGTGCCCAGGGTAAATTCACATCCCCCCTCACTTGCAGCCTTTCCGGCGTGACCCGGATACGGATATCAGGCGCTACTTCAAGACGTCCAAACTGGGGCAAAACGACCAGGATAGGCTCCTGCTCAGCATTCAGATCGACGCCAATCCGCCAATCATCACCGCTTGGCCAATATGCATCACCGGTGATTTCCAAACGCCCGCGCTCAGCGGCCAAGTAGCCGTCAATATCCCCCTGTTCACCGTCGAAAGAGACCACCAGTTCGCCACCCTGAATATCGACAGGAATATCCGGACCACTTACCCCTATGCCGCGCAGTCCAAGCTGGCCTTGCAAGTCAGGCGCGGCGGTGGTGCCGGTAATTTGGACGCTGCCCGTTAAATCGCCCTCCAGTCGCTCCATTCCTACAAACATAGGTCGATAGGGTTGCAGCGAAACATCTTCTGCACGCAGCTCGCCAGTTAACGCGCCGGCCCCCAAGGGATCATTAACCGCTAGGTCCAAGTTGATATCGCCTGCTTCGGCAAGCGAAAGTGACACATTGGCATTCGCCTGGGCTTGGTTGGCCTCGATCTGAGCGTCTAAACTGACTTCTGGCAGTTGCACCGGCTGGCCATAATCATTAACGGCGGTAATGGCGAGTTCGCTAAGAATTTGTAGATCTGCCTGCCACTGGGCACCCCCTTGACGCCAGTTGGCAACAAGATCCGCGGTTGTATCCCCCTCTAACTGCCACTCTTCAGGCAAAAAGGGCTCCAGCATTTCCATTGGCACTTCACGTACCGAAAGCACGGCGTTGCCCTGTTGCGCAGAGGCAGTGATCTCCTCTTCAGAACAGACTAGCCCACCTTGCTCCCGGCGCAGGCAGAACGGCGAAAGGCGCGCCTGACCATTGGCCAGGTCATAGCGCAGGTCTACAGGCGCTTCAAGACGAATATCCCCCGCCTCTGAATCAACTTCCAGTGGCGTTACGCGGGCTTGGTAAAGTTGGCCTTGCTGGTCAAAGCGGCCTTCCAGGGCAATCAGCGCACGGCTTAAAGCGCTGTTGTCTGTGCCCTGGGCAGTCAGTTCAAGCTGATGCTCAGAGAGGCGCCCGGCCAAATTGGCCTCTATGTTTGCAAGGGCCTGCCCCCCAGCATTGACGTTTTGTAGTGCGAGCTGTACGTCGAGGGAGGGATCCTCAATGCCCTGTACTTCAGCATCTAGGACAAGCCGTTCAATACGATTCTGACCAAAACGCACGCCATCACCCTGTAAATTGGCGAGTAATTGTGGCTGATTAAAACTACCGCTGGCTTCTAGCGTACCGACGATAGTGCCCGCCAAGTCTGGCGATAGTGTTTGCAACTGGCGTAGTGCAATGTCCGCGTTTAACGACATGGCTTGTTCGCTAATTTGCCCCTCTGCTGTTAAGCGATTCTCTCCCTGGGTAAACAGCAACTCGTCAATCTCCAGCTCCAGGTTGCTGTTAGCATCAAAGGCCGCTTGCAGGGTTAGCGGGTAGTCGCGCAGTTCACCGTCAATCGCTAAGTTGGGCACGCTAACCGCCCACTGATCCTCTTGCTGACGCAGCGTAAGCTCGATATCGCCGTTTAAATTACCCTCAAGCTGATCCACGAAGTGGGCAGGGTTAAACTGATCCAGACGAATAGTGGTGTTGACCTGTAGCGGTGCAACCCAACTGATGTTCCCTTCGCTGCGCAGGGAGCTTTCGTCGACTGCGAGGATAAGCGGTTGCCAGCTAAACTGCTCGAGATTGCCCTCTCCGGTGACGTTAATTTGAGTGCGCGGCAGGCTCGGGCCCTCAACCGCCAGAGCCAATTGAGCACTATAATCGCTCAGGCTGCCGGTTACCTGTAGATCCAGGTCATCGACTATATAGGCTTGGACTGTCTCTTCTTCAGTGCTGTCATCGACGCTTTCATTGCTACTCTCATCTGCGCTGACAGGCAGCGGCCACTGAACTTGGTCACTTTGTAGCTGCAGTTGAAACGGCAGCGTCGGGGCGAGTGCGTCGACTTGCCCCCTCAAGGACGCATTGACCGCGCCAGAGGCATCCAACTGCGCTTCAAGCGCATCCAGTGGGCCAGACAGCGTTAAGGTTAAAGCTTCGCCACTTAGCTCAGGGTATATCTCAGGTAAAAACAGTTTGACGCCCAAGCGAGCTTCGAGTGGGTAGTTGCCGGTTAGAGTGGCGTTCGCGGTTAATTCAGCCTCAGCATCCGGGGTAACAACGGAAAGTTCGGTTACTTCGACGTTATCACCTTCGGTTAACAACCCAAGCCGCAGTCGCTCGACGCGGTATTCGGTAGCCCCTTCCAATCGAAAATCGTTGAGCGTGAATTCAGGTAACTGGATATCAACCGGTAGCGTAATCTCTGGTAGTTCAAGGGGCTCGCGTTCTTCAAGCTGCTGCTCTGGTGATTCCACCGACGCCACGGCTTCTTGGGGTGGTTGGTTGAGCAAGATAGCGGCATCGATGGCTTCAGCATAAAGCGGCGTTTCAATGCCCTGGGTTAGCAGAACACCCGGGGAAGGTGGCAAATAGACACGTGGCTGCTCCAAATGGGTTGGCGAGAGGCGTACTGTGTTTCCTTCAGCGGTGGCTGCCGAGCTTAACGAGCGCCACGCTACTTCGCTACCATCGGCAAGCCTGAGGTTAACATCGTCCAGCAACAAAGAACGTAGTTCGATGGGGAAAGGAAAACGAATAGCCAGCGGGCTCTCTTCCTCTTCGGGAGGTGGCGCTTGCTCACTGGATGGGCCTAGCTGGATGTCGGCGCCCACCACACGCAGTGTGTCGATGCATAGGCGCCCTGACAGAACACAGTCATCTGCCCACTGGAGTTCGAACTCATCCACGGTTATACGGGTTTCGCCTAGCTGTAGCTGGAAATCTTCGAGCTGGAAATGGTCGAGCAAGCCGCCTTCATGATGCGTGTAGGAGAAAAAATCACGCTGCTCCCCCTGCGAGAGCAGCACCCCAGTGCCCCAGGGGGATAACGCCACCCCGACAATCAGCGCCACAATACCGAACAGCCAAATAGGCAACACGATTACAAGACGCACAAGGCTCCAGAACAGTAGCCAGGCACGATACTTTGGAGACAACATACGGCGTTTATCAGACGCAGCTGGTTCAACCTGAGACAAGTCTCTCTCCTAGAATTCCGGTCCGATAGAAAAGTGCAAACGCCAATCGTCTTCGTGGTCAAAAGGGTGGGCGATGTCAAAACGAATTGGCCCCACCGGCGAGACCCAACGTACCCCGACCCCGGCGCCCGTTTTCAAATCATTAGGCCCCCAGTTATCAAACGCATCGCCGTTATCTATAAACGTGGCCCCCCACCAATCCCCCGTCACGCGACGCTGATACTCCAGGGTCGAGGTGAGCATTTGCTGCCCACCTCGCAGTCGGCTCTCGTCGTTGCGGGGAGATAAGCTCTCATAGGAGTAACCACGCACACTGCGGTCGCCACCCGCGAAAAAGCGCAGCGATGGCGGTATTTTGGCAAAATCATCGGTTTCAATGGCGCCTAAGCTAATACGTGCCAAGAAGCGGTTATCGTTGCCAATCATGCGGATCCACTCCGTATCCCCCGTGATACGAGCGAATGTCGCATCCGAACCCCAAACGGTATCCGAATACTCTAACGAGAGCTGCTGGCGATCACCCCATAACGGAAAGCGCTGAGGGCGTGTCCGCGTACGCGACCACTGAATACCTGGATAAAACAGCCATACTTGATCCGCTTCGCCGCCCTGTTCAAAGTCTTCATAAGTAGTGCGGAAATAGATCGTTTGCACCCAATCGTTATCAAACTCCCAACGCCGGGCTAGCTCGACAGTGCCTTCTAACGACTTGGTGTCGCTGTCATCGACATTACGAACCCCGTACTGAAGCCGATAGCTGTCGCGAAGCGGGTCTTCCAGTGGCACATTATATACCCCGGTAAAACGCTGCTCTGGGGCAGATAAATAGAGGTCGTGATCAAGGCTATGACCAAAGCGGTTAATCCATGGTTGATCCCAACCAAAGCGCAGCCGTGGCCCTACATCGGTGGCGTAACCAATACCCACTTCAAACTGATGGCGATCAGCAGGTTCAACACTGACATCGATAGGCAATTGGGTATCACTGGGCTTATTAAGACTTAGCGCGCTGGCCAAAGCAGCACTGGTGACTCTCGGGCGCTCCGGCTGAGAGGCGGTGGCTTCACTCCACCAGGGGGCACCACCGCCAGGAGGAGAAATAACCAACTCTTGGGCGGTCTCAAGGCGCGGACGCACCGAGACCGAGCTAAACCAGCCGGTTTCCGCAAGCGACCGATTATAGTCTGCCAGGGTCTGCGCCAAATAGGGGTCGCCCGTCTCGAAGGGCTGCATGCGACGCAATCGATCAAGCTCAATATGGCTTCCGGTAATGGAGGATTCACCAAATTGGTAGCGTGGGCCACTGTCAAAATCCATATACAGGCGCGCACTTTGCAGATACGGACGCACTTCCATGCGTCGATCGGTAAACCCCCAGTCAAAGTAACCGCGCTCAATAGCCAGCCCAGAAAACTGGCTGCTTAATCGATCCCAGGGGGCGTGCCGCAACACATCCCCTTCTTCCAAGGGAAAGTCCTCTACGGCCTGTTGGAAAGGTGGGTCTTCACTCGCATCGCCTTCCACATTGATTGACAGAATTTCAATTTCAACCTGAGGGCCGGGCTCGATTTCCAGCCACGCACGTTTATCAGTGGCGCGCTCAAGGGTTATCTCGGGTTCGTAATAGCCGTAAACACGCATTGCTTCCTCGGTGCGTCGGCGGATCTCACCCTCTAAACGCACCTCGGTATATTGTGCCGCATCGATATTCTGTAAGTAGGCTTGGATGTTGCCTTCGACCTCATCGGAAACACCCGTGACAGTCGCTTCTAATGCCCATGCGCTAGGTGATACGCATAACAGCGGTAGCACAACAGTAACGGTGCGCTTTGTGGCTGATGTCCATCGCCGTTGTCTTCCCATACATTTTTATCCCAACCTAAATCAGCGGCTTCATCGCCTAAGCATTTCAACGCATTAGCATGTTAAAGATTAAGCAATCACACTCATACTTCCGTCGCGCCTTATTAACGCAACATCTCTAGCTGGGCACTGAAAGCTAGCTGCGCCTGGCGTACTTGGCGTACATCGCTTTCCAGCGAATTCAGCCGTTGAGACCACTCCTGCTCCAATGCTTCCAGGGCTGCTTGATCTGCGGGTGCTTCTATCTCTGCAACGGATGTTTCCAGCTCATCAAAGCGTGCCTCGAACGCTGCTCTTTGTGCTGATAGCTGCTCTTCCCAAGCGCTACTGACACTGTTGAGCTGACTATCCAGGCCATTGATGCGCCGTTCGGTCAATTGCTCCAGGTGGGAGACTTCCTCAACAAGATTTTGACGACCCGAGGAACCCGTTTGTTCCAAGGCGTCAAGAGATTCCCTCACCGCCATTAATTGACTGTCGCGCAGTTCGGCTTGCTCTCTAAGTTGAGACAACTGCTGCAACAGTGTATTGATGGAATCACTAGAGACAGTATCCTCGCTAGAAGTGAGAAAACCGTACAACTCTTCCCGAGTAGCGGCCAACGACACTGACAGCTGCTCCTGCTCTTGGAAAAGCGTCGACATCTGAGCTTGTACAAAGGTTATCGTATCTTGTACATCCGTGTCATCCGAATCCAACCGAGCGTGCACATTGGAGACTTCCCCACTTACCCGGTGCAGCTCACTCAGCAGTCGTTCACGTTCATACCAAAGTCCAGCCGCCGCCGCGCCCATAAGCGCAATGATCAGTAGCAAACATAGCCATAGTGGCCATAGCGTGGGCCCCTTTCGGTGACGCAAGTGTTGCGCCGTCAAGCTTTGATCCACATCGGGCACAATACGAGAGGATGCGGTAGCGTCTGGCATGACATTTCCTCAAAGAGTCTTCGGGTCGGCACGGCGGCCAATACCTCGGTACATTAATCCACAGCTGGCAACGAACTCAGGGTCGTAAATATTGCGTCCGTCTAGTACGAGCTTAGCGTTTAAAAGCGAGCCGAGTCGGTGCCAGTCCGGGTTCCAATACGTTTTCCATTCAGTCACCAGCATCAGTACATCGGCCCCCTCACAGGCTTGGTAAGGGTCATGCGTATAGGTGCGCAGGTCGTCACGTTCGCCCACCAAGGCATGAAGAGCTGGCACTGCTGCTGGGTCGTGGAGCTGAACTTTAATTCCTTGCGCCCAAAGCGCCTCTAGCAGCGTTAATACCGGGGCGTGGTCAATACGCGCTGTGCCGGGCTTAAACGCCGCACCCCATATCGCCACGGTTTTACCCGCCAGTTCACCTGCAAAGTGAGCCCACAGTTTGCGAAACAGGGTCTCTTTCTTCTGCTCGTTAATATCCATTACCTGCTCAAGCAGTGCTGAATAGCGACCACTTTGCAGTTGCACATCGGCCAAGCGCATCAAATCCCGGGAGAAATTCGGCCCGCCAAACCCACATCCGGGGTAGAGATACTCAAACCCGATCCGTGAGTCAGCGCCCATTCCCTGGCGGACATGTTCAACATCCACCCCCAGGGTATCAGCCAAGCCAGCAATTTCATTCATATAACTGATACGGGTAGCCAGCATGCCGTTAATTGCCAGCTTGGTGAGCTCTGCAGCGCGGCGCGGCATACACTGAAATACTTCGCTGCGGCGATTAAAGGCGCGTAATAGTTCCCTGGTTACCTGCTCACCAGTGGCATCATCGCAACCTAGCAGCCGCCTAGTGGGGCGGGTAAACGACTCCCACGCCCGCCCCTCTTCCAACGTATCTGGGAGTGCCACGCTGGTGTGCTGCATGCCCATCAGTGCATGCAGGCGCTCGGTCTCGCCGACCGGAAACGTTGAATTATTGATAAGCACTATGCCCTGCTGATCGACCAATAGCGGGTCTTCAACCAACGCACTGGCTGAACTACGCTGCGCAGGAGATAACGCCAGCCAGATCACTTCAGGCGTGCGCGCCTCTTTAAGCTGCTCAATGACCTCCAGTGTCCCATCCGCCAAACCCTGCTCCAGATGAGCCATCAGCTGAGGTTCGCTGCGCAGCCAGTCCACTCGGGAAAGTGCTGACCAGGGGGCGTCAGCGTGCGGCAACCACTGCACCTGATGCCCGACCCAGGCCAACGCAGCGGCGGCCGTCGCTGCGCTCAATTCGCTACCGTAAAGCAACACCCGCATGGGTTACTCTCCTTGTTGGTAACGTGATAACAGGGCTTGGAAACCCTCACCAAACTCGGGGTGACGACGCGCGTAGGCAAGTGTGGCTTCAAGATAACCCAGCGGCTGGCCACAATCGTAGGTCGTGCCCTGCATACGGTATGCCTGCACCCCCGACTGTTCGCGCAGGGTCTCCAGCGCATCAGTGAGCTGAATTTCGCCACCGGCACCGGGCTTGGTGGCTTCTAAAATGGAGAAAATATGGCCTGGCAGCGCGTAGCGACCAATCACGGCTAGGTTTGAAGGCGCTGCATCGCGCTTTGGCTTTTCCACCATTCCCACAAGATCTGCCGATTGGTTAGGTGCAGGCACATCGCCAGCGGGTGCCACGATGCCATACTTCTCAACTTGCTCCCAAGCCACCTCTTCCACCATTAGCTGCGCCGTTTGCTGTTGATCATAAGCTGCCAACATGCCGGCCAAGTCGGTCGTTTGGTTGGCGCTGTTGTCGACCAGCACATCGGGAAGCAGCACTGCAAAAGGTTCGTCGTCGCCGATGATCGGGCGAGCGCATAGCACCGCATGGCCTAACCCCAGCGGTACACCCTGACGAATACTGATAATGCTGACATCATCAGGCACCAAATTGCGCAACATCGCCAAAAGCTCGTGTTTACCTTTCGCTTCCAGGCTGGCTTCTAGCTCGGCGTGGGTGTCAAAGTGGTTTTCAATAGCGCTTTTATTACTACTGGTGACCAGCACAATCTCACGAATACCCGCGGCAATGGCTTCTTCGACCACATATTGAATAACCGGCCTATCGACAATCGTAATCATCTCCTTGGGAATAGCCTTCGAAGCCGGTAAGCAGCGGGTGCCAAACCCAGCAACAGGAAGTACGGCCTTGCGAATCATAAAGAGGTCCTTTTCATGCGTTCCGACACAGGAGTGGTTAGAATGTCCATAATACTGAAGGCGCGGATGGATGCCACCTCGCCAATGGACGATAACCAGTGCAAATGGATAATAACCAGTAACTAAGCGTCAACTCTTCGCTTAATGCGTAACGACAATGGGAGTCACAACATGCAAGCGACACCACAGGATAGCACTGCTGGTCACTATCAAGACAATGTCGATGCAGCAGAAGTCGCCAAATTTGAAGCGCTTGCTAGCCGCTGGTGGGATCCGCAGGGTGAATTTAAACCACTCCACGAGATTAACCCTTTGCGGCTCGATTTTATTGATGCGCGTGCGGGCTTGGTAGGAAAAAAAGTGCTGGATGTGGGCTGTGGCGGCGGCATTTTGAGCGAATCAATGGCCAACCGCGGGGCTAAAGTAACCGGTATTGATCTCGGTGAAGCACCTTTAGCGGTGGCTAGGCTGCACGCGGAAGATCGCGGTGTCGAGATCGATTATCAGCACATCAGTGTGGAAGCCATGGCGGCTCAAAAGCCCGATTTTTACGATGCAGTGACCTGCATGGAGATGCTTGAGCACGTACCCGACCCCGCCTCCGTCATTCGTGCCTGCAGCGCCCTGGTTCGCCCTGGCGGCTATGTGTTTTTCTCTACGCTGAATCGCACCGCCAAGTCCTATGCGTTTGCCATTCTAGGCGCCGAGTACGTGCTTAGACTGCTCCCCCGGGGTACGCATAACTACGCGAAATTTATTCGCCCTTCAGAAATGGCCGCCTGGTCTCGCGACTGTGGCTTAGAAGTGCGTGAGCAGACGGGGCTTACCTACAATCCGCTAACCCGGCACTATCGTTTGGTAAGCCATGATGTTTCGGTCAACTACATGATGTACTGCCGTAAGGTGAGCGATTAAATGCCGATGCAAGCGCCCCAAGCGATTCTCTTCGATCTAGACGGCACCCTGGTCGATACCGCTCCAGATTTAGCCCACGCAACCAATGCGCTACGTATTCACCACGACTTAGAGCCACTTCCATTTGAAGTGATCCGCCGCCAGGTCTCTAACGGCGGTAGTGCGCTGGTGACGCTGGCGCTAGGGTTAGAAGCGACAGCGGATGGACATACTCAAGCACGCCAGTTCTTGCTGGATGCCTACGAGCAGGCGGTCGCGGTGCACAGCCAGGTCTTCTCGCCGCTCGATGTATGGCTGAAAGAGTGGCATGGCAACCAACGACCCTGGGGGATTGTGACCAATAAACCGCGTCGCTATACGCTACCGTTATTGGACGCATTGGCGCTTCAGCCGGGCGCCCTACTATGTGCAGATGACCTGAGTGTAAAAAAGCCAGCCCCTGAGCCGCTCTGGGAAGCTGCCCGGCGGCTAGGCGTTGAGCCGGGTCAGTGCTGGTATATCGGCGACCATGCACGGGATATCGAGGCCGCCGTCGCTGCGGGGATGACGGCCGTGGCCGTTGGCTACGGCTATATCAGCGCAGAGGATGACTATCAACAGTGGCCTGCTGACTTATGGTTTGGAGAGTGTCACGCGCTGGTCGACGCCCTTAACGGTTTCAGACGCTAGCGACAATTTCAAGCGTAAGTACCGGCGGGCATCGACGTGCTGATAAGGGGTTTAAAAGTAAGCGCTATACCCGTGGCGGCTGGGCATCGAGCTTTTGTCCGTTGGTGCCTGCACTGTCTGGCCCCATAAGCCATAAGTAGGTAGGCATGATGTCTTCCGGGGTGCGTAGTGTGAAGGGATCCTCACCGGGGAACGCGGTACGCCGCATTTGAGTCCGTGTGGCACCCGGATTGAGTGAATTAACGCGTACCGTGGACTGGTTATCCAATTCGTCGGCCAACACCTCGACAAACCCTTCGGTGGCAAACTTAGAGACCGAGTACGCTCCCCAATAGGCGCGGCCTTTACGGCCAACGCTGGAGGAGGTGAATATCACCGATGCATCGTCAGACGCCTGCAGTAGCGGCAATAGTGCCTGGGTCATCCAGATGGGCCCATTGATATTCACCTGCATCACCTGCTGCCAGAGCTCAGGGTTATACTGCTCGAAAGGCGTGATGCGACCCAACAACCCAGCGTTATGCAACACCCCGTCCAAACGGCCAAACTCTTTATCCAGCGTTTCCGCCATATCATGAAAATCTTTTAGCGTAGCGCCTTCAAAGTTGAGCGGAAAAATCGCTGGCTGGGGGCCACCGGCCGCTTCGATTTCATCGTAAACGCGCTCTAACTTGGCAATAGTGCGCCCCAATAGAATCACGGTGGCTCCGTGTTGGGCATAGCTCAACGCTGCCGCACGGCCAATCCCGTCCCCTGCGCCGGTTACCAACACGATGCGATTTTCCAATAGGTTGGGCGCTGGTTGATAGTCGATCTTGCAGCTCATGCTGATTCCTTGAAGCAAAAGATATTAACTTGCTGATTGGCGTAAAAAGTCATTGGCAAGGCCCGCGGCACTGCTTTGCGGGTAGTCATCGCGCACTTGCTCGAGTAGCTCACGGCTGCGCTCTGCTTCGCCTTTACGTGCTTTCACTAAGCCTAGCTTATAGATCGCATCCGGCACTTTACTGCTGCCGCTGTACTCCTCGATCACACGGCTAAATGCCTGGTCGGCGGCATCCAGCTCGCCTTCTGCAGCATATAGCTCGCCCAGCCAGTAGTGACCATTAGCCGTTAGACTAGTATCAGGATGGTCGCTAACAAAAGCCTCAAAGGCCGCAATCGCCTCATCAAAACGGCGCGCTTGAACATGCGCAAAAGCCGCTTGGTAATCGGCCTGGGCGTCCTCACTGACATTGCGGCTCGAAGGCGCGTTAACAACTTCTTCAGCGGCCTCAGGCTCGACTGCTGGTGTTGACTGCTCAATCTGAGTTGGACCGCTGCTCATCAGGCGGTCTTCAATATCGAGATACTGCTGCTGGGATTGACGGCGCAGCTGTTCCAACTGGTGGCGTAACTCTTCAATTTGACCACGCAGCTGCTGGATCTCCTGCTGGTGCTCCTGCACCTGGTTAAACAATACCAGGTTACCGCTGGACGCTTCCTGGCGCTGCGTTTGCTGGTAAAAGCTGCTGTTGGAAGAGTTGGAAAGATCTTGAACGAGCGGCTGTTGAGCGGTGGCCGTTAGGGGCAATACGGACAGCGGGAGCACTATGGCTCCCGCACCGCACAGCCTCTCAACGTAACGCTTGAGACTGTGATTCATGATGACTCCGTAGACGTAAACGGCGTGCGATAAGCCGCACGCCGAATTCATCAGTGGTTAAGCATTCAATCGTTAAATGCTCAGTAGTTAAATACAACACGGCGGTTCTGAGCGTAAGCGCTCTCGTCTTGGCCATTGACAGCCGGACGCTCTTCACCATAGCTAACCACGCTCATTTGTGAAGGAGAGACGCCCTGAATATTCAAGAAGCGTTCTACCGCATTCGCACGACGCTCCCCTAGCGCCATGTTGTATTCACGGGTACCGCGTTCATCAGTATGCCCGTGGAGTACCACTTGAGCGTTCGGGTTAGCACGCAGATAGCGCGCATGAGCCATTACCACGGATTCGTACTCGCTCTTAATTGTATCGCGGTCGTAATCGAAATAGATGGTGCGTACTTCTGGGATGCGTGAATCAGCCTGCTGACCAGCGCCTGAACCAGAGGTGGAACCATACTGACTACCCGTGCCTGTACCCGAGGTGCTAGACCCAGTCGTGCTGCCATCCTGGCTACCGTACGAGTCACCGTCTTGGGTTCCGCCGGTGCTGGAACAGCCAGCGATTACCACGATAGATAGCGCTGCTGCTAATGAGCGAGCCAACGGTTTAAGTTGCATAATCAGACTCCTTGCCTGAAAACTGAAATTTTGATGTTAATCAATTTAAGAAGGGTGACCAAGCTGGATCACGAACATCGCCTTGTGCTGACGGCAGCCTGAATGAAGAGCGACCATCGGCAGAAACAGCACTTAGTACCCCACTGTTACCCTGCTGGGTAGCGAAGATTACCATGGTCCCGTTCGGCGCAACACTAGGAGATTCATCTCTTGTTGATTCACTCAATACCACTAAGCGGTCACCGCTTAGGTCTTGCCTTGCTACTTGATAACCACGGCTAGAGCGATGGATCAAGAATATTTGCTCGCCATCCGGCGAGAAGCGGCCACGCGCATTATAATTACCGGTAAATGTCAGGCGCTGGGACTCTCCGCCACCCAGTGTATATTGATAGAGCTGGGGGCCGCCGCTACGATCAGAGGTAAACAACAGGCTGCGTCCATCCGGCGCCCAAGCGGGCTCCGTATCAATACTGTTGTTATTGGTAATGCGCTCTACTGAACGGTTGGCAACATCCATAATGTAAATTTCAGGCTGGCCATCTTTAGACAGTGACATGGCGATACGCCGCCCATCCGGTGACCATGCTGGCGCGCCGTTAATGCCATCGAAGGAGGTCGCCTGCACGCGCTGGCCCGTCGCCACATCCTGGATATAGATCGCCGGACGCTCAGTCTCAAAGGAGACATAGGCGAGCTTGGTGCCGTCGGGCGACCACGCCGGTGACATGATCGGTTCATCAGAGGTCAACACCTGCTCACTACGGCGACCATCGGCGTCTGCAACGTACAGACCAAACTGCATATCGTCACCGATACCTTGGGCCGTGACATAAGCAATTTTGGTGGAGAACGCGCCGCGGATATCAGTAATCTCTTCAAAAATTTGATCGCTGATATAGTGTGCAGCACCGCGCAGGTCATTTCCCCTCACTGTCACGGTTTCACCGATCATTCGACGCTGACCACTGATATCCATCAGTTCAAACTGTAGTTCAAAGCCACCGTCAGTTTGTTCTGCCTGGCCGACGACCAGATAGCGCACGTCCAGCGAACGCCAGGTACCGAACTGCACATCGTCAGATTGGCTAGGCTGCTCAAACATAGCGCTGCGCGCCAAGGGGGCAAAATAGCCACTGCGTTCAAGGTCATCTTGAACAATCTGTGCTACATCTTCGGGAAGGCCGTCTGAACCGGCGAATGGCACGACACCAATCGGCAGCGCTTGATCGCTGCCCCGCGTGATCTCAATGGTTAAGTTAGCACTTGCCACACTGCTAAAAGTGAACAGCAAGCACAATAACCAAAATTTCTTTAACACTTGAGTTTGCATCAACGGACTCCCCCTGGGGAAAAGTTCAAAGTGATATTGCGTCGGATTTCACGCTGTTGATCTTCTGATAATTGTAGTAGCTCAGAAAACGGTGCCGCTTGCTCAACCGCCTGAATAATGGATTGATCAAAGGCACTATCGCCACTCGATGATGTTACGTTTACTAATAATACCTCCCCCGAAGGCCCCAGACGCACATTGACAGAAGCCCGCATACTATCACTTGATCCACCAGGAATTATCCAGGCTTGTTCAATAGCTCGTTTCATTATGTTGCTGAAATTATTTGCAGCCTGCTCAGCCTGCTGGGCATTGGCAGCTGCTTCGGCCTCACCGTCCAGTTGGCGCTGCATAGCCGCCTCGGCAGCTTCTGCGGCTTGGCGTTGGCGCTCAGCTTCTGCTTCACGACGCTGCTGCTCTTCGGCTTCACGCTGACGCTGTGCTTCGGCCTCTCGCTCTCGCTGAGCCTCCTCTTGCTCACGCAATCGCTGTTCTTCAGCTTCGCGTTGGCGTTCAGCCTCCTCCGCTTCACGGCGCTGCTGCTCTTCAGCTTCGCGCTGACGCTCGGCTTCTTCCGCTTCACGGCGCTGCTGTTCTTCGGCTTCGCGCTGGCGTTCTGCTTCTGCCTCTTCGCGTTGCTGCTGCTCGGCGGCTTCCTGCTGGCGTTGTGCCTCTTCCACTTCACGCTGGCGCTTTGCGGCAGCTTCCGCTTCGGCTTCACGTTCAGCCGCTTCAGCAGCCTGCCGTTCGGCCTGCTCAGCCGCTTCTTCAGCTCTACGTTGGGCCTCAGCTTCCGCAGCCGCACGTGCTTCTTCTAGCGCCTGCGCCTCGGCTTCCGCCGCCTGTTGGGCGGCTTCTTCTGCGGCTTGCTGCTCGGCTGCGGCCTGCTGTTCACTAGCTGAAGGCTCTTCCGGTGCATCAGGCTCGGTGGGGGCTTCAGCAGGCGCATTCATCGCCGCCTGCTCTTCCGTTGCTTGCTGCGCCTGGTCAGTAAAGGTTTCGGTGCTTACCAGCGTTGCCTGTACGATCGAGGAGCTGTCAGGTTCTGCGTCTCGATTAGGCAGGCTGATCAAGCTAAACGCTACAATCGCTACGTGCACACCTATCGCCAGAACAGTCGGCCACTTATAGCCGACGTCTTGAGGATCGCGCGGGGATTTCAGTGCCATGTGCTGCGCCTTGCCCTTACCCATCTTTTGACGGCTCAGATAGCAGCCCCACATTAGCCACGCCAGCGCCTTGCAGAGTGCTCATCAAGACGACAATCTGACCGTAGGCCACATTACGGTCGCCGCGTACCATTACCGGTGTGCCTGGGCGACGCTCTATAATCGTTGTCACTCGTGAGGACATCTCATCCAGCGACACCGACGTGGAGTCTTCCCCAAGCGTGATGAAGTACCCACCGTCGCTATCAACCGAGATAATGATCGGATCATTATCCTCCTGGATATCAATGGGCTGAGAGGTGACTTGCGGCAACTCAACTTGTACGCCCTGGGTCAACATGGGCGCGGTGATCATAAAGACCACCAGCAGTACCAGCATGATGTCAATGAAAGGGACGACGTTAATCTCCGCCATTGGCTTGCTTTTGCCGCTACGATTGAATGGTCCTTGCATGGCTCTCTCCCTTAGCTGGCGCTCGGTTTGCCGTCACGACCTTGCAAATTGCGGTGCAGGATAGCGTGAAACTCTTCGGCAAAGTCTTCATATTTGCCCAGCAGGCGAGAAGACGAGTTGGATAGGCGGTTATAGAAAATCACCGCTGGAATCGCCGCAAATAGACCCATGGCTGTGGCAATGAGCGCTTCAGCAATCCAGGGAGCCACCGTAGCAAGGGTCGCTTGCTGAGTCAGTGATAGTGCCTGAAACGACCCCATGATGCCCCATACAGTGCCGAACAAGCCGATATAGGGGCTAGCTGAGGCTACCGTGGCAAGAAACACTAAATGCTGGGTTAAGCGATCCTCTTCCCGAGACCACGCTACGCGCATGCTACGCTGAACGCCTTCCAGCACGGTATCCGGGTCACGGGTTTTAGGCATCAAACGGTTAAATTCACGAAAACCAGCTTGAAAAATATGCTCGGCGCCGTGGCGCGGGTCATCGGCAGGAATCTCACGATAGAGTTCGTTTAAGTCGACACCTGACCAAAAAGACTCCTCAAATTGGTTGTACTCTTTCTTGGCGCGGCCCAGCGCAATACTGCGCTGAAAAATCACTACCCAAGAGAGGATCGACCCCACCAGTAGCAGCAGCATTACCAGTTGCACTACAGTACTGGCATTCATTATCAAATGGGGAATGGACATGGTGTTATCGTTCACAGGTGCCCTCATCAATCTATTAGGGTCGGGATTGCCGACGCAGTGAGTGACCTCTTGGTTAAGAGGCCTGGGTCAAAACTTTAAGCGATGCTGGCCATGCTTTTGGCCGTAAACGTTCGGTGCTCAAGCAGGCTATCTCGACTGTGGCAGAGCATAGGAGTTCCTCATTACGCCAAACCTGCTGTTCAAATGTCATCCGACAGCGCCCAACGTTGGTAACGTGAGCACTAATTTCCAACGCGTCATCCAAGTAAGCCGGTTTCGCGTAGTGACAGGCCAAGCGGTATACCACTAGCTGTGTACCTTCGTCTAGCAGCGTTTGCTGATTCAGGCCCAACTGGCGGAGCCATTCACTACGCGCACGCTCCATAAACTTCAAGTAGTTAACGTAGTAGACAATGCCGCCTGCGTCAGTATCTTCCATATAAACGCGCAGCGGCAGTCGATAACCTTCTCTTGTGCAGCTACTCACGGACGGCGCTCTCCCTCCATATCGGTTGCCTGTTCGTGGGGCACGCGCTCAAAGTGCAGCCACGCCTGGCGGGTGGCCACCCGGCCGCGGGGAGTGCGCATCATCAAGCCCTGCTGAATAAGATAGGGCTCAATAACGTCTTCGATCGTGTCACGTTCTTCACTGATCGCCGCGGCGAGTGAGTCAATACCCACCGGCCCACCGTCAAATTTATCGATCATGGCCAGCAGTAGCCGCCGATCCATATGATCCAAGCCGTGGTGATCCACATTAAGCATATTGAGAGCCGCATCAGCCATGGCGACATCGACGACGCCGTTACCTTTCATTTCGGCGTAATCTCGCACCCGGCGTAGCAGTCGGTTGGCAATTCGCGGCGTGCCCCTTGAACGCCTGGCCACTTCAATGGCGCCATCATGGCTGGTTTCAACTCCTAACAAGCGCGCTGAACGCGAGACAATTTCTGTTAGCTCTTCCAGGTTATAAAACTCAAGCCGCTGCACGATACCAAATCGGTCACGCAGCGGGGAGGTCAATAATCCTGCCCGGGTCGTGGCGCCCACCAGGGTGAAGCGGGGAAGATCCAGTTTAATCGAACGTGCCGCAGGCCCTTCGCCAATCATAATATCGAGCTGAAAATCTTCCATGGCCGGGTAGAGCACTTCTTCGACCACCGGTGACAGGCGATGAATTTCATCGATAAAAAGTACATCGCCAGGCTCTAAATTAGTCAGCATGGCGGCTAGATCGCCTGCCCGCTCGAGTACCGGCCCGGAAGTCGACTTCATACCGACGCCCATCTCGGTGGCAATAATATGCGCAAGGGTCGTTTTACCTAACCCTGGGGGGCCAAATACCAGAGTGTGATCCAGGCTCTCTTCACGCAGCCGCGCGGCGCCGATAAAGATTTCCAGTTGTTCACGCACACGCGGCTGGCCAATATAGTCATCCAGCCGCTTGGGGCGAATCGCGTAATCAATGCGCCCCTCCCCCTGTTCAGGCTCAGCGGCGATCAGCCGATCGTGTTCTAACATAGGTGCTCTTCTTTATGGCGATTCAAAAGGTCTATTCACAAAGGTCTATTCACAAAGGTCTATCCACTACCCACAATTTCGTACTCACACCGCTGCCTGCTTAGCCACCCATGCGCTGGGTGAGCGCGGCTTTAATCAGCGCTTCGGTAGACTGATTGGGGTCGATATCGGCGAGCATTTTCGACGCCTCAGTCAGTTTATACCCCAAGCTAACTAACGCGGCTTCCGCATCAGCAAGACTATCGCGGGTAGAAGCACGGCCATTGGTGGCTTCAAGGGGCAGTAGCGCGTCGCTGCCATCTTCCCACTCGGGAAAACGGTCGCGCATTTCAATAATCAGCCGCTCTGCGGTTTTCTTACCCACTCCTGGCAGGGTTGTCAGCGCTTTGCTGTCGTCATCACGGACGCAGCGCATAAAGGCGTCTTCGTCCATACCCGACAGGATGGCGAGTGCAAGCTTGGGCCCTACGCCATTGACCTTGATCAAGGCGCGGAACAGAGCACGTTCATGCTCACGGCCGAAGCCATAGAGTAAGTGGGCATCATCACGAATGGTTAAATGGGTGAATAATGAGACGCTCTCTTTAATCGCAGGAAGTGCGACCAGCGTATTCATTGAGGTTTCCAGTTCGTAACCTACGCCATGAACGTCGATCACAATCCAGGGAGGTTGCTTTGCCACTAGCTGACCACTCAGACGTCCAATCATAAATACGCTCGCACCGGAATGAAAAAAATAGAGTGAAAAACAGGTGATTACTATAAAGCGACTCTGTACAGGTGACCAGTAGTTCAGCCAGCGGTACAGCGGGAATTAAAGCCGCCAGCGTCCAGTTGAGCGACGGCGGCCCCGAGATGGCGCAGCGGGCAAGCCATGGCTGCTAAACACAGAGCCGTTATAAGCATGGGTTAACGCAATGGCTAACGCGTCGGCGGCATCGGCCTGGGGAGTAGCGGAGAGCTGCAGAATGGCGGTCACCATATGCTGCACCTGCTCTTTGTCCGCGCCGCCCTGGCCGGTCACCGCCTGCTTGATCTGCCGCGCGGCGTACTCGGCAAGGCTCAAGCCATGATTGGCCATACACACCATTGCCGCCCCCCGAGCCTGGCCAAGCTTCAGCGCTGAATCAGGATTTTTGGCCATAAATACCCGCTCAATGGCCACCTGGGAGGGTCGATGCAGGCCGACGACTTCGCTAAGACCGGCGTAAATTTGCGCCAAGCGCTGCTCCAAGGCCCCTTCTGCCGTGCGGATACAGCCACTCGCTACGTAGCAGGGTTTAACGCCAATAATGTCGATCACCCCGTAACCGGTTACCCGGGAGCCAGGGTCTATGCCCAAAATGCGAATGGGTACGACGGGCTTTTGCTCTTCCATGGCGTCGATACTCGTGTGACTAGAACAATCGAGTAGGAAGGGGAGTCGCCTCCCC
>NZ_JAINWD010000032.1:0-75677 GCF_021021315.1 Halomonas sp. IOP_14
CTCAAACGCTTTTAGCGGTGACGTGGAGCTTGCCCTGGAAATTGATGGCGTTGCCGATACCCGCACGGTCACCTTTATCGACGGTGCCGCCACCCTAGCGGTTGATGTCGCCAACGACGACGAAGATAACGGTAGCGAAAACGTCACGGTCGCGCTTATCGGCGCCACCGGTGACAGCTTCGCCATCGACAGCGCCGCCGCGACGGCAAGCGGTAGCGTAAGCGAGGATGATGCCGTTCCAGACACTGTCGCGCCCATCGTTATCCAGGCAGAGGATGCTGCTCTGGTCACCGTCAATGATAGTGGCCTACCCTCCAATGCCGATTTCACGCGAGTGGTAGATCCTAATAATCCCGATGCCTTCACTAATTACCGTGAAGGAGCCGTCGGTGGTGCCTATATGGACTTTGGCACAAACCCCGGCGACGAAGTTATCTTCAACGTTGAAACCGAGGTAGCTGGCACCTACACCGCGGTAATTCGTTACGCCAACGGTAGCGCAGGGCCCCGCCCCCTTGACCTAATGATCAATGGAACGCCTGTTCCCCAAGCGGCTTTCCCGCCGGCAGTCAATGATGGCGTCAACGACCCATGGGATAGCTGGCTAGAGCTTGAAGTGGAGATGGAGCTTCAAGCTGGCCCCAACAGCGTCTCATTTGCCATACCGGCAGTGGCCGATGGCGGTGTCAATAACGGCCCCAATATCGATCAGATTATCTTCAACTACCAGCAGGACGACGGCGGTGAAACACCCACCGGGCCCTTCCTGTTTGAGATTCAGGGTGAAGCGCTCACCATCGACGATGATGAGCCTACCCCTGATACAGTGGTTCGCGACGCTAGCAATCCCGAAACCAATGCAGCCGCTGGCCCGGACGGCCTATGGGATGGTTTTACCGGCAGCGGCTACCTCGATATGGGCAACGAAGCCGGTGATGCGGCCTTCTTTGAGGTAGCCGTCGAAGAAGCGGGCACTTATACCCTGAATGTGCGCTATGCCAACGGTGATGGCGCCGGGGCTAGCCGACCGATGACTCTCCTGGTAGGTGGCGCCCCCCAGGGCCAACTGGCCTTCCCCACCACTGGCGCAGGCAACGACGGCTGGGTGAATTGGCAAGACGCCACCATTGAGCTGGAACTGATGGCGGGCAACAACACCATCCGGCTGGAGAACGTCGGTAATGCCGGCCCCAATATTGATAGCCTGAGCGTCAGCCGAGAGGGTACTCAAGAGCCACCGGTTGTCGAGCCAGGTGAGCGCTTTGCCGTCAAGATTAATTTCGAGCCCGATGGCTTTGCCACTCCGGAAGGCTATATCGCCGATACCGGCTTAGCGTTTGGCGATCAATCCGTCGAGATCGATGGCCAAGTTTACCAGTACGGCTGGGTTACCGAGGCCTCCATCGCCGATGGCACCGAAAATGGCACTATACCGATGGCGATCAATACCCTCTCCAGTGTCGCCGTCAACGACCGTACCGATGAGATTGCCGGGCTTGATCCTCGCCAGGGCACCTACGCTCACTTCGACCAGCCTGCGGAAGGCTATGTACGCGCCGGATGGGAAATGGAACTGGACGACGGCTATTATGAGGTCACGATTTCTATCGGCGATACCTCAGGGCCTTACGACAGCGTCAATCTGATCAACGCCGAAGGTGAGCAATTCAGCACCCCCTTTACGCCGTTCCGGCCCGATGATTTTCCAGCCGACAATAGCCCCAGCAACGACACCGAAGGCTTCCGCTCCGAGTTGGTCACCCGCGTGGTACAGGTTACCGATGGCCGCTTGACCCTGGATTCGATTGGCCTTGGTGATAATACCGAGGTCCAGTATATCGAGATCCAGTCGATTCCCGACCTGACACCGGAGGATGACCGTGAGGCACCGGAAGATTACGCCTTCTTCACCGACCCGCGTGCTATCGCCGGAGTGGGCGAGAACGAGATTCGGGTCGAGTTAGACGCCGAAGACGGCACGCCCCCCACCGGCGTCGATCCCGATTCGGATATTTTCGTGGGCATCTCGGTCGTCGATGGCCGTGGCGGTGCCCTGCTGGAAAGCTTAGGTGACGGCTCCGTACGGCTCTTCGAAACTGTCAGCGGCGAAGAGGTAGCTCTCAACGTCAACACTACCGGCGGCTTCGATTCGTTGACGATTTCTCCCAACAGCATGCTCAAAGAGTTCACCAGCTACACCCTGGTCATCGAAGGCTTTCAGGATCGTGGCGCCAATGACAACCCTGACGCTCCAACTCGGGAGTTCCAGAAATTCACCAACACCTTCATCACCGGTGAAGCCTCTGAAATTGTGCCAAGAGAAGTAGCATTCAACGATGTCATTGAGCTCAACGGCGCTGCCGACAACGCTTACCAGTTCACCTCGCTGGAGCTATCACCTGATGGCAGCAAGATGTACATCTCGAATATGCTGGGCGAGATCAAGCGTTACGACGTTAACCCGCAAACCGGCGCGCTCTCCAATGAGCAAGTGTTGGCACTCGACTATTTTGCAGGGGATTCGGCAGGATCGCGGGGCATTATCGGCCTAACCTTCGACCCTACCGATCCCAATGTCCTGTGGGTAAGCGATAACTATCCGATTCCACTTGAAGGGCGTGATAATGGCGTCCCCGATTTCAGTGGACGCATTTCCAAGATTACCCTGGAAGAAGGTGACGCTTTCAACGCCACTGCTGAAGCCTATATCACCGGACTGCCGCGCTCCAACGGCGACCACGTTACCAATAGCCTCGAATTCCGCGCCAACCCCGAATTCGATGCCAACACCAACCCAGACGTACCAAGCCACTTGCTGTATCTACTTCAGGGATCGAACTCGGCAATGGGGGCACCCGATAGTGCTTGGGGTAACCGTCCGGAGCGCCTGCTCAGTGCCGCTGTCATGGAAATAGATCCGACCCGTGAAGCGCCAGCAGGTGGCTTTGATGTGACCACCGAGCCCTTGCCTGAGGATGGCTTCAACCGCCGTTTCACCGACGATGACGGCGTTGATTTCAAGGCAGACCCGATTGCCATGGGTGATGACCGTTTTCTGGTCTTCGCGGCCAACGGTACCGCAACAGTAGAGGATTCCGATGGTAACTTGATCGAGAGTTATTATGATCCTTTCGCCGATGACGCTGTGGTCAAGATTTTTGCCACCGGCGTACGCAATGCCTATGACCTGGTGTGGCACTCCAATGGCAATCTCTACGTCCCGACCAACGGCTCGGCGGCCGGCGGCAATGTACCGGATGACCCTTCAACGCCGCAAAATGAATACGTAGGTAACGTCGAAAAACAGGACGACTACCTGTTTACGGTTAAGGAAGGAGGCTATTACGGACATCCCAATCCCCTGCGCGATGAGTTTATCCTCAACGGCGGTAACCCAACCGCAGGCAACGATGCCAACCAGGTAGGTAACTACCCTGCTGGCCAAGACCCTGACCCCAACTACGATATTGAGGGAGTCTATTCATTAGGCGAGAACCGTTCTCCCAACGGCGTCACCGAGTACACCAGCGGCGTGTTTGGCGGCAACCTGCAAGGCAGCGTGCTGTTCACCGAATATTCTGGTGGTGACGATATACGCTCCATTACTTTCGACGCCGCAGGCAACATCACTGGGGACGAAGTGCTCCGCGATGTGAATGGTAACGTTATCACCTACATAGACCCGCTGGATATTATCGAAAACCCGGCCACCGGCCAGCTCTACCTGCTGACGCTGAACCGCAACAACGGTCAGAGCCAGATCATTCGCCTCGACCCCGCTCCTGGAGGTGTCATCGTTGACCCAGAAGAGCCTGATGATGAGCTGGTGTCGCTACTCACTATTCAGGCAGAAGACAATACGCCCAACGATGGTACCAGCGTATCAATTGCTCAAGGTGGTGGTGCTGAGATTCAGATCCGCACGGTGAATAACCCCGAAGCCAACCAGCCAACCGGTGTCCGCCCTGGCGCCTTCGGTTTGGACGGTAACAATGATGATACCGATGGCGTATTAGGCGGCTATGCCGATTTTGGCAGTACGAATAGCGACTTTATCACCTTCAGTTTCGAGCTATCAGGGGCCGATGCGGGTGATTCAGTGCTGCGAGTTCGCTACGGTAACGGCGACACGGTTAATCGCCCGCTGGAAGTATTCGTCAATAACGTTAGCGTAGGTACCTTCGGCTTCAGCCCACCCGCTGGCGTCACTGGCGATGATGCCTGGAACGAGTGGCTAACGCTGGATATCCCAGCGTCGCTGGTATCAGGGCTTAATACGGTACGCTTCCAGGCCGTCAATAATACGGGCCCCAATATCGACCAGTTGGAGATCCTACAGGCCCCCGAAGACACATCGCCCGGCTACACCGACTACGAAGCTGAAAACGCTCAGCTCGATGGGCCGGTGATTATCACCAACAGTGAGGATGACCGCAACGCCTCGGGTGAAGGGTTCGTCGATTTCAATGGCACCAGCGACCAGAGTATTACCTGGACAGTAGAGGTCGATGAGGCTGGCACCTACGACGTTGGCTTCCGCTATGCCCTGGCAGCCTCCAAGGCTGACCGTCCAATGGTAGTCACCGTCAACGGTATCGATATTGGCACGCTCAATTTCCCAGGTCAGAGTAACGAAGCTGAGGATAACTGGTTCTTCCAGTCAACCGAGTTAACCCTGGGCACAGGCAGCAATACTATTACCGTCACAGCCCCGGGGGCCAATGGCCCCAATGTCGACCTGCTGCGCATCGCGGATACCCCATTGGATACCTTCGAGCCCGTTTACGCAGACATTGATGGCAGTGGCCGTATCGAGCTGGAAAGCGGCGATAGTGCTCGGGCTGTCAATGACCGTACCGCCGACTTCTACTTCACGGTGAATGAGGACGGCGCCTACAAACTTGACCTGGCCGCCAATGCGGGCGCACCGGATGGTGGTGCGTTGACGCTGCTGCTCAACGGGCAGCCGGTGGATGAGATGAGTTTCCCAGGCGTTGGCGAGGCCGGCGAGCAGTCCGCCTATATCGAGCTTCAGGCGGGACTCACCTACAACCTGCGGGTTGTTTCCACGGCGGATGGCGTCGATGAAATCGACTACCTTGATATCTCGCCCGCCCCCGGCGACCCCGATGCAGGTATCGGTATCCAGAGCAACGATGCGGCCTACTACTCCGACCGCTTGCACTTCAGCTACCTGGAGAACGACAGCGCCTCCAACCCTAACCGTGACTATAAAGAGGATGCCACGGTCACTATCAGCAATACCGGCACCAACGAGCTGGTTTTTATTGACGCCGATCTTGATGGCCCCTTCACTCTCGTCGATCCCGATATCTTCGCTGGCCTGACACTGGCTGCAGGAGAATCGATTGACGTGCAAGTGCTGTTTGACCGCGCGGCCTATACGCCACCCACTAACGATGCAGGCGACGGCGTCTTTGAGGGAACGCTGCGCCTGGTCACCAACGACGCCGACACCCCCGTCGCCGAGGTGCACCTAGCAGGCTTCTGGCAGGCGCGTGACGAAGGCGGCTGGGAGCCCAACGTCAACGAGGTCTGGGAAGTGTTCGGTTTTGGCAACGTCATCCAGGGGCTAACCACCGTAGGTGGTGGCGAGAACTCGGTTCTCAACGACTTCGACCTTTACCGGCCGGTCAATGATGACGAGGTGATGTCACGTTACTGGAAGATAGCCGATGGCTTTGAGTCGGCCACGATTACCCAGTTGGCGGCCTACCACGGCAACGGGGGAGCAACGCTGGGGATTCATAATCCCGGCAATAAAAACCAGGATATTATCCTTTCCGATCATGCAGGCGACAATAACCAGTCGCTACTGCCTATCAAGGCCAATGGACAATTCGCGACGGCAACGTTCACTCGCGACCAAATCCCCGACGGCTGGATCGGTAACGATATCTTTGGTATCGAGGTTGCCAATCTCTCAACCGACCCGTCGCTCAATCCCACTGGAGGCGGCACGGTACCGCCAGGGGCGGAAGACATTGAGCGTGGCTATACCGTGCGGGTATTCCAGGCACTGGATGCCAATGGCAACGTAATCCCTAACACCTACCTGGGCGTGATGGATTACACCGGCATCAACTATGACTACAACGACAACATGTTTGTCATTGAAGGGATCTCACCGGTTTCCGGCGGCGAGATCTCCATCACCAACCTGGATGGGGTACCCTCGGATGATCGCCTGGTGATGAGCCGAATAGAAAACCCGGCCAACGCCAGCCAGGTGTTCCACGACGAATCGACCTTTACCATCACCAACGATGGCTTCGCCGACCTGGAGATCAGCAGCCTGGCAATTTCCGATCCGAGCCTATTTGAGATCGTGGGAGCCACCGAAAACCTGCTCATTCCCGCCGGCGGCACACTGGATGTCACCGTTCGCTTTATCGCCGAGGATTTCGATGACGGTACGCTGTATGAGTCCACGCTGATCATTAACTCAAACGACGGTGATGAGGGAACCAAAACGATCCAACTGGCGGGGATTGCCCAGGGCCAGTCAGAGAATGGCCAGGAGCCGCTGGTACAGGAGATCATCGATGCCTTCGGCTTCTCGACCAATGTGGCCGAGGGGCAGATGAATCAGGGCGGGTTGGTGGAAGCGAACGGGGATGAGATTCTCTCGCCCTACTTCCAGCGTGCCGACGGTCAATCGCCGATCAAGATCACCCAGTTGGCGGCATATCATACCCAAGGCGATGTGGCGCGACTGTTTATCCACGATGTGGATAGCCGGGATCGTGACGAGATACTGGCCCACGACGAGCAGGATGGGCAAACGCTGCTGCCGCGGGCACTCAATAGTGGCGACTTGCTGACCACCACCACTCTGGATCGGGACGCGCCCTTTGGCTTCTTTGCGGACATTACCGGTCGCCAAGGCTACATCTCCTGGTCTGACCCCGATGCCAACCTCTACGAAGACACCATCGATGCTATCGGCAGCCCCGGCACCAACCTGAACTGGGACGAAAACGACGGCCACCTGATTCGCGTCTACGTAGCGAAAGACGCAGCAGGCAACGTCATTCCCAATACCTATATCGTGATTCAGGACTATGCGGGGGTGAACTACGACTACAACGACAATATCTTCCTGGTCGAGAATGTTCAGACCTATGACCCCACCGGGGTGGAGGATGCCGATGGCAACGGCCGCATCGATCTCTATGACGACAGTGACGGCGATGGCATTCCGAACTTCCTGGATGACCAGGCACCTGTAGAGCAAACTGCTTACAACACAGGCGAAACGCCGTGGACACTCGGGGCGGGTGGATTGACGCTGGAAGCCAAGCTGTTCGATAACGGTGGCCAGGGCGTGGCCTACAACGACACCACCACCGCCCATCAGGGTGCAGCGTTCCGCTCCGACGAAGCGGTGGATATCTCCAACGGCACCGAAGCCTTGGGCTATATCGCCGATGGCGAGTGGGTCGAGTACACGCTCAATGTTGAAACGGCAGGCACCTATGCACTGAGCTTCCTCACCTCGGCAACATCAAATGGAAAATCCATCACCGCCGCTTTTGAGCAGGATGGCAACTTCCAGAGCAGTGCCTCGATCAACCTGCCCAATACCGGCAGCTTCACCAGCTTCCAGACGGTTGGCCCACTGGAGTTCGATCTTGATGCTGGCGAGCAAGTGTTGCGACTGACGTTCAACGGCGGCCAGCTTGACCTGCAGTCGTTCAGCTTCGAGGCGATCGACCTGGGAGAGGAGGAGCAACAGCCCTTCAACACCAACCAAACGCCATGGCTGGTAGAGGATGAAGGCCTCGTGCTGGATGCCGTCAACTACGATAGCGGCGGTCAGGATGTCGCCTACAACGACAGCAGCGAGAATCAGGAAGGTAGCAACTTCCGGGGCGATGGCGTGGACATCGTCGGTGACGGTTCGGCCATCGGCTGGATCGAAAACAATGAGTGGGTCGAGTACACGCTCAATGTGGCTCAGGCAGGCACTTACGAGCTCTCCTTCCTCTCGGCGCTGGGGTCGACCGGTGGTGCCGCACGCTCCATTACTGCGTCCTTCGCCCAAGGAGATAGCCCTTACACCACCGCCTCGCCGGTCAGCGTGAACTACAGCGGCAGTTGGACGACCTTTGTACCCACCGACAGCGTACAGGTAGAACTGGAAGCCGGTGAACAGGTGCTGCGCTTAACCTTTAACGGCGGCTCCCAAGACCTGGCCTCGTTCTCACTCGCCCCGATCACTACTATCGGCAGCCAAATACCCTTCAATGACAGTGGAACCCCCTGGGAGGTGGGCGACAGCTTCACGCTGGATGCCGCACTATTTGATGTCGGCGGTGAAGGCATCTCTTACAGCGATAGCGATCCTCAGCAAGAAGGTAGCAATTTCCGTGAAGGCGGCGTTGATATCGTCGGTAATGGCACAGCGATCGGCTGGGTTGATGTTGGAGAATGGGTTGAGTACACCATCGACGTGGCCCAATCCGGCACTTACAGCCTATCGTTCCTCGCTTCGACTCCCTCAAGCGATGTCACCATCACTGCCGCCGTCGAAAAAAATGGGGCGTTCTATCTGGAAGCCAGCTCACCGCCGCTGCCCAACACTGGCTCCTGGAGCAACCCTGTTGCCAGTGACGGTATGTTGCTCGATTTACAGGCCGGGGAGCAGACCCTGCGGTTAACCTTCAACGGGTCAGCGGGCAGCGACTTGATGGACTTCCAATCATTCACCCTTGAACGTGAGAACGTACAGCAAGCCTTTAACGAGGAGGGCACCCCCTGGTTGATTGACGACGACGGCCTGTTTCTCGACGCTATCAACTACGACCAGGGTGGCGCGGGCATAGCCTACAACGATAGCAGCGAAACCCAACTGGGTAACGCCAGCATTCGCGGCGAAGGTGTGGATATTGTTGGCGACGGTGAGGCCATAGGTTGGATCGCCAATAATGAATGGGTAGAGTACACCGTCGATGTCGTTGAAGCTGGCGAACACACCTTCTCGTTTATTACCGCGACACCTTGGTCTGGCCGCAGCATAACGGTCGCCGCTGAGAAAGATGGCGTGTTCTACGCACAAGCCTCCCCGCTTAGCGTTCCCAATAGCGGCGACTGGGGAAACTATGTCCAAGGGCCGGAGGTGACGCTCAACTTGCAGGAGGGGGAACAAGTAGTACGGTTAACCTTCAATGGTGGCTCAATGGATCTTCAATCACTCATCATTGAGCAAAGCGAGAACCAGCCCTCAGCACTAAGCCTTAATAGCGGTGAAGATGCCCTGGGGGTGACGGGAGTTCAAGAGCCATCAACGAGTGAGCTGTTGTTCTAACCGCGGTTACCAAGCCTGGTACGCAATATAGCCCGCTTTTTAGCGGGCTATATTGTGATCTCGTTAATCGTTTTAGGCGTTTTACATCTTTAGAACGGGATCTCATCGTCGAAGTCGTCGAAGTTACCCGGATCCGGAGCGCCGTAGCTGCTGTTCTGCTGGTTGGGCGGTGGAGCTTGGTTGCCCTGGTGCGGTGCTGGCTGAGCGGGCCGTGGTGGCTGCTGTGGGCTCTGCCCGCCAGGGTAGTTATTTCCGCCTTGAGGCGCACCACCCTGAGGGGGATAGCCGCCTTGGTGATTAGCAGCAGGATTATTTTGAGCCGGCGCATTCTGGGGGGCGTTCTGAGGAGCGTTCTGGGAATAGTTATTTTGCGGAGCGCCACCGCCCTGGTAATCACCGCTACGGCCATCAAGCATCTGCATATCGTTGGCAACGATTTCCGTCGAGTAGCGATCTTGCCCATTCTGATCCTGCCACTTACGGGTTTGCAGGCGCCCTTCAATATAGACTTTGGAGCCTTTTTTCAGGTACTGCTGGGCGATCTCAGCGGTTTTATTGAACATCACCACGCGGTGCCATTCGGTGCGCTCTTGGCGTTGACCGCTTTGGCGATCCATCCAGGTATCAGTGGTGGCCAGGTTTAGGTTGGCCACAGCGGTGCCGCTGGGAGTGAAACGCACCTCTGGATCCTGCCCGAGGTTGCCAATCAGAATGACTTTGTTAATGCCGCGAGCCATAAGGCGCTCCTTTAATAGCTGTCATGTAGAGTTTATTGCCAACCGCCGCCACACTTCATCGGCACGGCTGGATTAAGATTTGGGGGGTGCCATGAGCTTGTTCAACGCCGCCTGATCGAGCTGCTGGCGGTTCACCTTTAAATAGACCAAACGCTCTTCTGGCACCACCATTACGTCTTCGACGCCGACCACATCGGCTAAGTGTTCCATCAACAGGTCGAGCGCATCTGCCTGGGTCTCGTGTAGCGCCACCACTTCGCTGGAGAGCGGGGGCGGTGCGGGCATCCGCCACATGGCGATCCACCAGCATAGCGCAAGCCCAGCACAGCCAATAAAAACCGCGTTGAGGCCACCGTAATGCGCCAGTAAACCGCCTAGCGTACCGCCTAAAAAAGCGCCTAAAAATTGGCTGGTGGAGTAGACCCCCATCGCGGTACCTTTGGCGCCCGCCGGGGCTAACTTACTGAGCATGGAAGGTAGCGTCGCTTCCAGCAAGTTAAAGCCGGTGAAGAACACAAACAGCCATACAAACAGCCAGTAACTTGGCGAGAGTGGCAACCCCAGCCCGGCCAAACTAATCACAATAGCGCCGATCGCAACCAAGCACATCAAACGCATGCGCTGCTGCTTCTCGGCCACAATTATCAGCGGCACCATGGCCACAAACGATAGCGCCATAATGCCAAGATATGCCAGCCCGTGATACTCAATCGCTACACCGGCGTCTAGCAGGCGAAAAGGTACCGCGACAAATATCGCCATCAGCACTAAATGCAGGGCAAAAATCGACATATCCAGCCGCCATAAATCGGGGCGGGTGATGACACTTTTAAACTGCTGGCGATCCATGCCCACATCGCGGTGACGTCGCCGCCGCGGCGCGGCAGGCACCCAGCGCCATAGCACCAGCAGCCCCACCAGCGTTAGTAGCGAGGTAAACCAGAAGACCCCAGCCAGCCCAGCCCAGGCGGCAAGCCATGGCCCCAGCACCATCGCAATCGCAAACGAAACGCCAATAGAAAGCCCAATGGTGGCCATAGCGGCGGTGCGCACTTCTTCACGGGTTTGATCCGCCAGCAGCGCCATAATCGCCGCGGCAACGGCACCGCCACCCTGCAGCGCTCGCCCGGCAATCACACCAATAATGGTATCGGATAGAGCGGCGACCACGCTGCCGAGTGCAAATATCAATAGCCCCATGGCAATCACCCGCTTACGACCAATGCGGTCAGAGAGTAAGCCAAACGGGATTTGCAGCGTTGCCTGGGTTAAACCATAAATCCCCAGCGCCACGCCCACGAGTAGCGGGGTCGAACCCTCAAGGGTGTCGGCATACAGCGCCAACACCGGCAGCACCATAAACAGACCCAGCATGCGCGATGCATAAAGCCCGGCCAAACCACTGATCGCACGTCGTTCAGAGGCCAGCAATAGTGCGGAAACCTTGCGCATAATGCCCTTTTATATGGTGGTTAAGCATGTGGTGAGTCAGTGTGGATTGTGACAATCCTCTATTCTAGCGGTTTGGGCTGGCGCTGGAAACGTCGCGAGTTGCCGCAGGTTATCTTGGGTTATGAAAGCGGTTTTGCCGGGAGGGTGCCGACAAACGTATAATCACGCTTTTGCCGCGCGATTCGAGGTGTTGATGGACAGCATTCTGGTCAGGGGTGCCCGCACCCACAACCTCAAGCAGATCGATGTGGAACTGCCCCGTAACAAGCTGATTGTGATTACCGGCCTCTCCGGCTCGGGTAAATCGTCGTTAGCGTTCGACACCCTTTACGCCGAGGGGCAGCGCCGCTACGTGGAATCGCTCTCCACCTATGCGCGCCAGTTCCTGTCGATGATGGAAAAGCCCGATGTGGATCACATCGAAGGGCTGTCACCTGCGATCTCCATTGAGCAGAAGTCCACTTCCCACAACCCGCGCTCGACCGTGGGCACCATTACCGAAATTTACGACTACCTGCGCCTACTGTTTGCCCGTGCCGGGACGCCCCGCTGTCCAGAACATGGTGAGGACTTGGAAGCCCAGACCATTTCGCAGATGGTCGATCAGGTCATGAACCTCGCCGAAGGCACCAAGTTAATGCTGCTGGCGCCGGTGGTCAAAGGCCGTAAAGGTGAACATTTACAGCTATTGGCAGAGCTACGCGCCCAGGGCTTTGTGCGCGCCTTGATCGATGGTCAGGTGCTGGAACTGGATGACATAGCCCCGCTGGATAAGCGCAAAAAACACGATATCAGCGTGGTGGTTGACCGCTTCAAAGTGCGCGACGACCTTGCCCAGCGGCTGGCGGAATCCTTTGAAACCGCGTTGAACCTCGCCGACGGCACCGCCATGATTCACTTTATGGACGGAGAGCGCGACGATATTGCCTTCTCGTCGCGCTTTGCCTGCCCGGTGTGCGGCTACTCGCTGGCGGAACTTGAGCCGCGCATGTTCTCGTTCAACAATCCGGCGGGCGCCTGCCCCACCTGTGACGGGCTAGGCGTACAGCAGTACTTCGATCCGGACAAGCTCATCAGCCACCCGGAGCTATCACTTGCCGAAGGCGTGATCAAAGGCTGGGATCGGCGCAATATTTACTACTTCACTCAGCTCCAGGCACTGGCCAAGCACTACGGCTTTGAGCTGGAAACGCCCTGGCAAGAGCTCGCCCGCCACGAGCGGGAGGTTATCTTAAACGGCAGCGGCGACGAACAGATACCGTTTGTGTACGTGGGTGATCGCGGCCGTAAAGTGACCCGCGAACACGCTTTCGAAGGCGTACTGCCCAATATGCAGCGCCGCTATCGGGAAACCGAATCCAATATGGTGCGCGATGACCTGGTCAAATACATCGCCGTACAGCCCTGCGCCACCTGTAATGGCTCGCGCCTGCGTAAAGAGTCACGCCATGTTTACGTGGATGATCACAATATCGCCGAGATTGTGCGCTTTCCGATTGGTGAGGCGTGGCGCTACTTTGCCGACCTAAGCCTGCCAGGACGCAAAGGTGAGATCGCCGATAAAATCGTCCATGAAATTCACGCCCGGCTAGAGTTTCTGGTCAACGTGGGGCTGGACTATCTCAACCTGGAGCGCAGTGCCGATACCCTTTCCGGCGGTGAAGCCCAGCGTATCCGTTTAGCCAGCCAAATCGGCGCAGGCTTGGTCGGGGTCATGTATATTCTCGATGAGCCGTCGATTGGCTTGCATCAGCGCGACAACGACCGACTGCTGAAAACCCTTGAGCGACTGCGTGACTTAGGCAATACCGTGATTGTGGTAGAGCACGATGAAGACGCTATTCGCGCCGCCGACCACGTGCTGGATATCGGCCCAGGTGCGGGTGTGCACGGCGGTGAAATCGTTGCCCAGGGCACCCCGCAAGACGTGATGGACAACCCCAACTCGCTGACCGGCCAATACTTATCTGGCTCCCGGGAAATTGCCGTGCCGCCCTACCGCATACCCGGCAATCCAGAAAAGCAGCTGATTGTGCGCGGCGCTACCGGCAATAACCTGCAGAACGTCACCCTTAGCCTGCCGCTGGGGCTGTTTATCGCCATCACCGGCGTTTCCGGCTCAGGTAAATCGACGTTGATCAACGGCACCTTGATGCCGATTGCGGCGCGCGAATTAAATCGCGCGACAACATTGACCGCCGCGCCCTATGAGAAGATCGAGGGGCTCGACCAGCTCGATAAAGTCATCGATATCGACCAGAGCCCGATTGGCCGCACGCCACGCTCCAATCCAGCCACCTATACGGGTATTTTTACGCCGATTCGCGAGCTGTTTGCGGGCACCCAAGAAGCGCGTTCCCGGGGCTATAAGCCTGGCCGCTTCAGTTTTAACGTCAAAGGTGGGCGCTGCGAGGCGTGCCAGGGCGAAGGCATGATCAAGGTAGAGATGCACTTTCTGCCGGATATCTACGTGCCCTGCGATGTCTGTAAGGGCAAACGCTACAACCGCGAAACCCTGGACATTCATTACAAGGGTAAAACCATCCACGAAGTGCTGGCCATGACGGTGGAAGACGCCCTGGAGTTCTTTAGCCCAGTGCCCGCCATTGCACGTCGCCTGCAAACCTTGCTAGATGTAGGCCTTTCCTACATTCGCTTAGGGCAAAGCGCCACCACCCTTTCCGGTGGCGAAGCGCAGCGGGTTAAACTCGCCCGTGAATTGGCCAAGCGTGATACCGGCAAAACGCTGTATATCTTGGATGAGCCCACCACCGGCCTGCACTTTGAGGATATTCGCCAACTGCTGACGGTACTTCACCGTCTGCGCGATCACGGCAATACCATCGTGGTGATTGAGCACAACCTGGATGTGATCAAAACCGCCGACTGGATTGTCGATCTTGGCCCCGAAGGGGGGTCAGGTGGCGGACAGATCATCGCCGAGGGCACGCCGGAACAGCTCGCCAAACAGGACGTTTCGCATACCGGCCGCTTCTTAGCGCCGCTGCTCGCGCGAGGCAAGCGTGCAACGAAGCGTTGACGCTGGTTTTCGAGGGGTGAGCGCTGCTCACCCCAGGCTAAATAGGTACGCTAGTTAGCCTATTTGGGCGACGCAGTAGATGGCCACATCGTTTATAGTGGCGGGCAGATAATCGTTAGCAGTATTATCCAATCCTGTGCTGGAGGGATACGTCGTGGGTCAGGAAAACAGCTGTATTATTAAGCACTTCAATCACTACTGCTCATTAAGCGATGATGAGAAGGGATTGCTCATGGCGCTAGAGGAGAGCCCAACCAATATTAAGTCGGGCACGCTACTCTGGGAGATGGGCGATGCGGCCAATGAGTTTTGCACGCTAAAAAGTGGTTGGGCCTACTCCTACCGTCACTTAGAGAATGGTGACCGACAGATTCTCGAAGTGTTTTTGCCGGGCGATATCATCGGGTTGCGCGAGTTTGCCTTCTCGCAGCGGCTTGAAAATGTGCGCATGATTGATGATGGCGTGATTTGTCATTTCCCGCATAAACGTATGCTGGAAATATTTCGCCAGTCGCTGCCTCTCACCTCGGTGATGTTTGCCATTGGCAGCCGTCAGCAGGCGCTGCTCACTGAGCGCCTCGTCACTCTGGCCAGACGCAGTGCACGTAAGAAAATGGCGCATTTTCTGTATGAAATGTATTTAAGGCTGCGCCAAACCAACCCGGATATTAGCAACCAGTTCCGCCTGCCGCTCTCACAGGAGCAGTTAGCCGATGTGCTCGGGCTAAGCCCGGTACACGTTAGCCGCACCTTTACGGCGCTTAGTGAAGACGGCCTAGTATTTCGCGACCGCCACCATGTCACCATTCCAGACTTATCCGCGCTATGCACCGAAGGTGAATTTGACGATTGCTACCTCACCGACAATGTCCGGCCACTGTTAGGCGATTCCGCCTGAGAAAACTAACCACACTTTGACCAGCCGCAGCCAGCATAGCAGGTCGGGCAGCCATCCATCATGATCAGCTCACCGCGGCACTCGGGGCAGTTACCCACTATGGCTGGGCCACTGCCTTCAGGCTTTTTTCCCTTCGTTGCCTTATCACCGCCAATCGACTCCACCGCGCCTGTTTCAATGGGTGCATCATTAGCTTCGTCTTCAGCACCGGGCTGCCAAGCGTGGCCGTGAGCCATACGATGAGCATAACGCTCTACCAGCTTTTCAACCGGCACCTGGTTGCCATCCCGATCTAGAAAACCGCGGCGATAAAGAATCTGCTGAATCGACCAGGCAATCGCCGCCACTTCCGAATCGTGGAACATTGGCTTGTTCCAGCGGTTCATGCCACAGCGCACCAAGCCTTTGTCCCAGGCCACTTTGCGCAGATCCGCCACCGCTTGTGTGACGTAACCACCACGGGCCGCCAGCGAAAGGCTGCGCATGGTCGCGGTGATCCACTGGTGCTCGCTGGAGAGCTGCCCTGACGGAAAAAAGAACTCCACCGGGCGCTCAATCACCACGCGCTTACTGCCAATCACGCCTTCCACTGGCATAAACGACACCAGCAAATAGACTTTTTTGCGCCCTTCCGCGCCTACGTATGAAATCTTTTCAGACACGGCTTCCAACGTGCCTTCCGGACGGGAAGGTATACGCACCGTTAGCGGATCTTCATCTTGTAGCTCAGGAACGGGAACGGCCTGCTCCTGCTGCTTGATACGGTAACCCACAATTTTTGAAGTAATTTCTACAGCCATGGTGTTCTCCACTTAGCAAAGGTGTGCGTTTTTAAACAGGTGGCGCTTAACGCAGCATCACCATTTGCCGTAGGTGCCTTCTTTTAAGCCATCAAAGAGGTTGGCAGCGTTATGCTCTTCACCGTCGTAAATCACCTTCTCATCCCCGGCTAGTTCGAGGGTTTCACCGTTTTCCAGTTCGAATACGTAGGTCGTGTTTTTAAGATCATCTTCCCGCACGAGCACGCCCTGGAAAGCTTCGGGATTAAAGCGAAAAGTAGTGCAGCCTTTTAAGCGGCTTTCATAAGCCTGCAAATAGAGGTTCTGGAACTGTTCAAAGGGGAACTCGGTAGGCACATTGACCGTTTTCGAGATCGCTGAATCCACCCAGTGCTGGGCGGCGGCTTGAACGGCAACGTGCTGTTCGGGAGATATCGCATCGGCGGTAACGAAGTAGTCAGGCAGGTCGCTGTCCACCGCATCAGATGCAATAAAGTGACGGTAGGCGGCCAGCTCAAAGGAGACGACTTCGACCTGCTCTTTGGTCTTCTTGCCCGACTGAATAATATTGCGGAAATAGCGATGCGAGAAGGAGGGTTCGATACCGTTGGAGGCGTTGTTACCCATCGACAGGCTGATCGTGCCGGTCGGCGCGATCGAGCTGTGGTGGGTAAAGCGCGCGCCGTGCTCGGCCAGTTGCGCCACCAACTCCGGCTCATGCTCGGCCACTTGGGCCATATATTGGCTGTAACGGGCGTGCAGAATGCGCCCTGGCACTTGATCACTCACTTCGTAGCCATCTTTAGCCAACTGTGGCCGCTCACGCAGCATTTTGGGGGTAATGGTGTGCTCCTGTTCGAGCACCGGCGCCATGCCCTTCTCTTGAGAAAGCTCCAGCGCCTGTTTCCAGCCCTCAATGGCTAAATGACGGCTGACTTCATCGGTGAATACCAGTGACTGCTTAGAGCCGTAGGGAATCTTTAACATAGTAAGCGTCGACCCTAAGCCTAGAAAACCCATGCCGTGGCGACGCTTGGCTTCAATCTCACGCTGCTGCTGGGGCAGCGGTAGACCAGCAATTTCCACCACGTTGTCGAGCATACGGGTGAAGATCGCCACCACTTTGCGATAGCGTTCCCAATCAAAGCGCGGCTCGGCGCCAAAGGGGTCGATCACAAACTTGGTTAGGTTGACAGAACCCAGCAGGCAGGCGCCTTCTGGCGGCAAGGGTTGTTCGCCACAGGGATTCGTCGCACGGATATCTTCGCAGAACCAGTTGTTGTTCATCCGATTAACTTGGTCGATCAGGATAAAGCCGGGCTCGGCGTAGTCGTAGGTGGAGGACATGATGGTGTCCCACAACTCGCGCGCTTTAATCACTTCAACAATGCGGCAGGCGACGCGGCCTTCGGCATCGACCGTGTAGCCCTCTTCAACCACCGGCCAGTCGCGGTAGATCAGGTCTTCCGCTTTGACATCCTCTTTCTCACCGGGGTGCAGCGGAAAAGCCAGCGGCCAGTCAGCATTGTTCTTGACCGCTTCCATAAATTCGTCGGTGATCAGCAAGCTGAGGTTAAACTGTCGTAGGCGCCCCGCTTCGCGCTTGGCCTGAATAAACTCACGTACGTCCGGATGCCCCACGTCAAAGGTGCCCATCTGGGCACCACGCCGACCACCAGCAGAGGCGACGGTGAAGCACATCTTGTCGTAGATATCCATAAACGCCAGTGGGCCGTTGGTGCCCGCGCCAGCGCCGAATACGAACGCGCCCTTATGACGCAGCGTCGAGAAGTCGTAGCCGATACCCGCCCCGGATTTCAGCGTCATACCCGCATCGACCACTGAGTCGAGGATATCGCGCATGGAGTCACGAATGGTGCGGGAGACAGTGCAGTTAATCAGGCTCACCGCAGGCTTGTAGGCCTCAGCCCCCGCGTTGGAGAGAATACGACCGGCAGGTATGGCGCCATTTTCCAGCGCCCAGCGGAACTTCGGCAGCCACTCTTCCGCCTTATCACCTTCCACCGCAGCCAGGGCGCGAGCAACACGTTCAAACGTAGCACCGACGTCTTGATCCACGGGCTGACTATGACGATCCTTGAGACGGTATTTGGCGTCCCAGATTTCCCGCGAGGGGGCCTGCATCGGGACATCATTAGAGGTCTTCATAGCCTTGGCAGCGGTGCTCATGTCGCAAAACTCCTTCACAGCGGGGTGAATTATAGCGCTCAAATAGGGCGATTATACGTAGCATCGGAGTGAAGTATAGACGTGACCTCCCACCATATGAGGCACTTTTTTTAATTTTTTCTACCATATATAGGAAAATCAGCGCGTTACTGTTTTGCCAATCCCAAACACGATATAGACTGGGGTTTTGGGTTAAATGGCTTTGATCATGTCCGCAACTCACTTCCTGCGCTCTCCATCCCAGTATCTTTGCACGCTCACGTTTACCGTTGTGGCGATAGCGACCATGTGGATGGTCGCTACGCCCGTCACTAACGCGACCACCTTCAATACCGACGATGTGGCCACCCACGACCATTGGCAGTCAATGACGCTCTCACTGGGGGGCGAACGCCACTATCGGGCGGTAGAAACCCACAGCTACTCGGATGCGACGCTGAGCTTGAATGCCACCTCGGGCGTTTGCGATTTACCCTGGCTGGAGATGCGCGTCACCCTTGAGCAGCAGCAGGGAGAGAGCCGTACAGTAAACCTGGTGCCCACTCGGCTGCGCATCGATGAGCGGCCCGTTATCGACACCATGGCGGAATTTATCACTGAGCGCGGCGATGACGGGTTTTATGCTCACTTTTATTTAAGTGACTTGGCATCACTGATGGCCGACATGCGCCAGGGGGAGCAGCTATTTCTCGGCTTCGACCAGGACGAGCGCGAGCCGTGGTATATGACCTTTAGCCTAAAAGGCGCCGATGCGGCGATCAACCGGATGCTCACCCAGTGTGAAGGTAGTGGCACCTAAAGGTTTGCTTAAATCAGCACCACAGGCTCAAGCGCCATTTCAACGCGGTTGCGTCCGCCATGCTTAGCGCGGTACATGGCGTCATCAGCCCGGGAGATAAGGGTTTTACAGCTGTCACCCGGCTGCCAAACGGCGACACCGATACTCACTGTAACCGTTTGCTCAACGCCCTCTATACGCAGCTCTTCTACCAGCGAGCGCAGCCGCTCAGCCAGGCCAGTGGCGGCATCAACATCGGAATGAGTCGCCAGCACAATAAACTCTTCGCCTCCCCAACGGCCCAGGTGGTCGCAGCCACGCAGCGAGCTTTCCACTAAGCGCGCCAGGGCCACCAGCACATCGTCACCCACGCTATGGCCGTGAGCATCGTTGATCTGCTTAAAGTTATCCACATCGAACAGTAGCAAGGCAAAAGCGGCCGCATAGCGCTTGGCAGCCACCAGCTCTGCATTGATCGCTTCTTCGATGCGGTAACGGTTCCACACCTTGGTTAGAGGATCGAAATGGGCTAATTGCTCAAGACGCTGGTTGGCTTCGGCAAGGGCTTTGCGTTCGTGCTCCAGGTGCATATTCAGTGAGCTAATTTCATAGGCAGAAATCGCCAGCGTCAGGTCTTCCCCCAAGTCTACCGCCGCTAAGCGCTCTACCCGCAGCCACGCTTCACTTCTGCCGACTACCTCTTCAGACCAAGCAACCGATGGAGCCAATATCACGGCCGGTTTAGGGTTGGTTGTAGGCTGCATCGCCCAATACAGCGTTTCCACCTGCTCGGGGCGAAAAAAAATCAGCCAGGCGCGCTGGGTCGAACTCATTGGCAGCGGCACTGCTAGAGCCCCACACTGCTCGGGCATGGCTAGCGAAGCGGTTAACGTCTCTTTGCCGATTTCGCGCGTGCACCAAGGGCCGCTATGTACATGAGTTCTTTCCAGGCGCAGCACAAACTGGCTTATCGCTTCTGGAGTCGGCGTCACACCCGCTTGATAAGCGCCACCATTCACCCACAGCACCACGCCATGGGCGCGAAACAGCTTCATCCAGATAGCCGCCTGCTCATGAAGTAACTGTTGGGGACTTTGCGGCTCGCTGCGCGCTCGCGCACTGAGCACGAGGCTATCCTGAACCCGTTGTAGGTAGCGGGCTTCTTGACGCGCCCGTAGCAACAGCATGCGCTGGGTGGCCATTTGCACGAGGGTGCGAACGGCATCACGCACGGGGGGTTCAACCGAGTGCGGTGCTGGCGAATGGCAAAACACTAGACCCCATAAGCCAGTATCCCCCTGCATGGCCAAACTGAATGACCCACGCACCCCCAGGCGATTTAAATATCGCTGCCGCTCAGGGGCAGGGGCGCGTAAAAAGCTGCCGCTAAGGCTCACTCCCGAGTAGGCGGGAGTCAGCGTTTCAGGCGGCGCATCGACGTCTTCAATTAACCGAACGGGGTAATGTTGGTAACTTTTGCGTAAGGCGACAGGGAAGTCGCTTGAGGGGAAGCGCTGACCCAACAGCGAGGGCAGCTGGTTGCCCAGCGCTTCGGCAACCATTAAACCATGCCAATCACTGTCGAAATGGCACACGGTGACGCGATCATGGCCGGTGAGCTGTTGAATAGCGTTAACCAAGCAGTCGAGCAGCTCTTCCTGGTGGGTTGCGTCGGCTAAATGCATCAGCCGCTCATTGACTGTGCCAAGCAGGCGGCGCTTACCTTGGGGGTTGAGTGGCTCAATCTCGACGATGACCTTCCCACCTGCTCGGTAAGCATAGAGCTGAAAACGCATGTTGCTATGCTTGGAACGAATAAACACCAGCGGGCCGGAGAGTTTCTGCTGCCCCTGCAACTCGCGGCGCACCCGCTGGCTTAGCCGTTTTCCTAACACATAGGCAAGAGTGTGCGGCCCATTTTCAGGGCGCTCAATACCGGTCAAGCGGGTTAAGTTGGTGCTACTGGCTTGAATGCGGCGACAATCGGCATCTAAAACCAGCAGAGCTCCAAACGACTGCAACCGCGGGTGGTACATGGACACAAACGTGGCCTCGCAATCTATTCACCCTCGACCTGCTGCCTTAGCAACAACTCTACGCGACGGTTGGCAGCTCGGCCCTCCGCCGTTGCGTTCGGTTCCATGGGTTGGGTGTCGGCATAACCGACGGCCCGCATACGAGAGATATTGAATCCTTGGCGCTCTAAATGCCTCACCACAGCGATAGCCCGCGCTGATGAAAGCTCCCAATTAGAGGGGAAGCGGGCCGTTGAAATAGGCACGCTGTCGGTGTGGCCTTCTACCGAAATCTGACCGTCAAAACGGGTCAGCACATCGATAAGGCTTTCTACCACCTCTTGCCCACGGGAAGTCAGTACAGCTTGACCGCTGGGAAATAAAAGGCTGGTATCAATACGTAACGTGACCCCTTCACTCCCTTGCGAAACACTGACACCGGGGATGTCGAGCCCATCAAACTGCGGCTGAACCCCTGAATGGCGGGGCTGAATACCAGTGGCTAGAGACGCCAGCGGCAATGATGATACAGCGCTAGCCGAGCGCATGAAAGCAGTATCAGCCGCCTCACCGCCTCCCGGCGGTGTCAGTGAAAGCAGCAGCACAAAGAGCGTGATTAGCAGCGTCAGCACATCCAAATAGCTGGTTAGCCAACCCTCGTCACCATCGCCTGGCGACGGCGTCATTTCCAGTGCGTGGCGCGTATCACGGTCAAGCATCTGGCCTACCCCTTCGCCGCCGCACTAACCGACGAATCAGGCCTTGGTTTGACGCTGTTATCACGGATCTCATCGTGATAGTTAGCTACAAACGAGTTGAGGGTCTCTTCAATAAACGACGGCAGGCGGCGCTTGGTAATCAGCGAAATACCTTCCAGCACCATGTTCATGGTAATCAGCCGCTCTTCGGTGCGGCGCTCGAGTTTCACCGCAATCGGCTTAAACACCAAGTTGGCGAGTAAAATGCCGTAGAAGGTGGTGAGCAGGGCCACCGCCATGCGCGGGCCGATCACCTGCAGGTCGCCTGCGTCCATGACTTCCAGCATATTGACCAGCCCCACCAGGGTGCCGATCATGCCAAATGCGGGTGCGTAGGTGGCCATGGTACGGAATATTTGTGCCTCAGCATGCTCACGCGCTTTAAGACGGGCAATGCGCCAACGCAGCATGTCAAAAATTTCATCCTCTTTGGTGTTGGCAATGACCAGTTGGATCCCGGTACGCAAAAACGGGTTTCGGGTATGCTCCAACTCGCGCTCGACAGCACGTACATCGCCCTTAAACCAGAGTCGCGACATATCCACCAATTCGCGGATATCGTCACGCATATAGGTATTTTCGCGCCGGAATACCAAGCCCACCAACCGTACGACACGCAGCACCTCTTTCAGCGGATAGCTGATAAAGGTTGCCGCTAGGGTACCGGTCACCACAATGGCCAAACCCGGCAAATTGATAAAACTTTCAGGGGACTCTGCGGTGAAAAACAGCACGCTCACCAACAGTAGTATGCTGGCAAATATGCCTATCAGCGTCGAAGGGTTCATCCACGGCTCCTTGCCGGTCACAAGTGAGTAAAAAGAGGTGTTATGCCGAGTCGTGTAAACGCGCGCGTAAGCGGCTGACGGCTTGGCTGTGCAGTTGTGAAACGCGTGACTCCGTGACGCCCAACACAGCCCCTACTTCCTTAAGGTTGAGTTCTTCTTGGTAGTACAGCGCCATTAGCAGCTTTTCACGCTCTGGCAGCGCTTCAATTGCCTCAATCAACGTTTGTCGTTGCTGGCCGTCTAGCAACTGCTCGAACGGTGAATTAGCCAATTCATTATTGCTAGGCTCGCCACCATCGGCCACCAGCTCTTCAAACGGCAACAGTTGACCACTGTTGGTGTCGTTGAGGAGCTGCTGATACTCACTCAACGGCATTTCAAGGTGTTGGGCGATTTCGTTCTCTTCTGGTGCCCGTCCGAGCTGTTGCTCTAATTGACGAACGGCACTGTCAACCGCTCGCGCTGAGCGGCGCACGCTGCGGGGCAACCAGTCGCGGGTACGTAATTCATCCATCATTGCACCGCGAATACGCTGACTGGCAAACGTCGCGAACGTTGCTCCCTGGGTGGCATCGAAGCGCCCCAGTGCTTCCAGCAGCCCTACCATCCCGGCTTGAATAAGGTCGTCGAGCTCAATGCTGGCTGGCAAACGGACCTGAAGCGTCAAGGCCTGACGTCGTACCAGTGGCATGTATTGCGTCAACAGCTCACTCTGTTTGATCCTGCCTTGTGCTGTGTACATCCTCTCGCCTCGCGTCTATCCAGCCTTCACTGATAGTTCACAATCATTTGCAGCCCCTGGACACGAACAGGCCGCTGCCCCGGACGTAAAGCGAAGCGAAAATGCAACGGCGCATCCGCGGCAAACCCCGCCAGGGCAGTGGTAGTCCCCCGCATGCCAGCTAACGCAACGCACTGCTCAGGATGGCACAGCCAAGCGTTTAATAACGCACCAGGGGGATATTGAAACTGCCAATGAATACGCCCGAGCTGTGCTGACTCCACATTGTTAGCAGCAGCGGGTGGGGTAGCGTTTTGACTAGCACTTGCCCTATCACTCATCGCTACCATCAGACCTGGTATCTGGCTGCTCCAGCTACCGGGTGTCGCCTGAGCGTTTCCCGTTAACCCTGCTAGTAGACACCCTGTCAGCAGTACTGGGCTCAGTAGCAGTCTCCCTCTTAATAGCCAGCTTAGCATGCTTGGTCTCCTCAGCAGAGTGCGCTCATCGTGCAAGTACCAACAGCTCCATATTTAAGTAGTAATCAGCTGCCTCACGCAAGTTATTGAGCAACCCTTGACGCGGCAAATGCGGCTCGTGGAGCGCCAGCAAACGGCGCGGCCCGCCACGCTCATGTAATTGACGCAAGGTACGGAACATGGAAGCAAAGGTATCGGCATCGCTACTGATCCACAGTGCCCAACGGCTGTATTGATCGCAAAGTTGGGCTAGGTCGGCCGTTTCGGCCATGACGATATGAATATCCCAATCCTCAGGATCACCGGCCCAGCTTCGACCTAACGTCGACCACTGCCCTAATCTTGCTTTAACCTTGTTCACCTGGGCTGCACCACTACCTGGTAGCCCGACCACAATAAGCGGAATTTTGGGCTGGTGCGCTACCACCGTTGCTGGCTCTTCCACCGCTGCAGCTGTCGGCGTTAACAGAGAGGTAGGCTGTTTAGATTCCGGCACGTGTTCTGCCGCCGCAACATCAACTGTACCCTCAGCTTGCTGCTGTTGGCGCTGCAGGTTTGCCCACTTGCGTAGACCCGATGCTTGATCCTGTTCGCTCACACCACGCCCTCTCGACTAACACTGCCCATTTGACGAATCGCATCTCGTGCCATAAAGGCGTAGACCAGTGCATCAAGCATGCCGGTATCGCGGCGGCGACGGCTGTTGCCTAACAGGTTGAGCAGATCGCCACGCAGCGTCTGCGCCTCCTCATCATCAGCAACATCGAGATGCCCGGCGACCGATGCCACACCGCTGGCCATCAATAGGCGAACTTCAGCATTTAGATCCCCGCTATCGGCCTCTTTTAACTGCTGCCACGCGCGACGCGTCAAGGCGGCCAAGCCTTCGCTTTGCAGCTGGGTTAACAGCAGTGAGAGCACCTCTGCTCCTAGCCGAGCGGGGGTAAGCCAGTAGCGGCGCGCCACTACTTTGGCGCTTTCCGGATCGCGAACTTCACCGAACCAGGCGAGTAGAGCCGTGCCGCTGGCGTCCTCGACTTCGGCGTAGGCAGTCCACAGTTGCACCGATTGGCCACGAAAACGCACGCCCACATGGTGCGTTAGCACACTGTCACTAAATAGCTGGCGGATAGATTGACGTTCGTGGTGAAAGCGTAACCGATGACTGGGGGCCACTTGGCTGACCCAGGTCAAGTGCTCAGCTTCCAGCCACGCTAGTGCATCCGGTTCAGGGAAGCGCGGCAGTAAGTGCACCGCTACACCGCTCGATGCCGACAGCGCGGCTAAGCGTGGCTGCCATCCTGCGGCGTGGCGATGCTGCAGCCAGGGTAGCGCCAGCCAGGCACCATCCGTGTCCAGGCCAATGTCCGGCATTGCCCAGTCGCAGCCGCGCTCATTGCGCCGCGGAAACCACGCCATCCCTAAGGTGGTCTTTGCCGCTGGATAACCGGCAAGTAATGCATCCAAATGCGTTTCCTGCAAACGACTAGGCAGCGAAGCTAGGTTCCAGATCTCTTCTAATTCCGCAAATCCCGTGACACGTTGGCGCAACCTCGCCAATAGCGACGACAAACGACGCCCTTGGCCCAGGACATCCCGCGACCAGCGCGGCATTCCCATCGGCGCATCGGCACTTTGCACCCGTTCACGCTGAGGAGTCGCGGTACTCAGCGCTTGATCCACTAGCGCATCGGGGGCGGCAAGGGCCATATCTTCGGGCACCTGCTGACCATTAGAACCAAACAGGACGCGCATCCCGTGACGCATAATAATATCTAACACTGGAGCCAGACGTCCCGCCTCATCCTGTTTGGTGATAATACAGTCATCTAACTCTGCGCCCGCCGCCCGCGCGGCCTGACGGTAGCGCAGCACCACTTCTTCGAGGGTTTCCGGTTGGCTGGCAGCATTGAGTAGCAGCACCAAACGTACCCGCGAGCGTCCTCCTTGCAGGTGGGCAATCTGCTCTATCACCCGCTGGTCACGCTGACTCATGCCTACGGTGTCGATAATTACCCACTGCTTGCCCTGCAGGCGGCCCAGCAAATCGTCGATGGGCTGTTCGGCATCCAAGGCGTACATCGGGGTATCCAGCAGGCGCGCATAAATGCGCAACTGCTCATGGGCACCGATCCGGAAGCTGTCGGTGGTAACCAGCGCTACCGGGCGCGTGCCGTGGCGCATCACAAAACGAGCGGCCAGCTTGGCGGTGGTGGTGGTTTTACCTACCCCCGTTGGCCCCACCAGGGCAACAATGCCGGTTTGGTCGAAAAAGCTTGCTTCATCGTTGAGTACGTAAAGGCGATCCATTAACTGCTGTCGCAGCCACTGCAGTGGGGCTTCGCTATCGCCGTCTAACCTGGTTAGCGATGCAGGCAACCCAGCCAGCAGTTCATCGGCAATTTCGCTGCTAAAACCCACATTCCATAGCAGTTGACGCAGCCGTGCAGCCGTTCCGGTGGGCGCTGCTGGCGATGGTGAAGCAGTATGGGTTGACTGGCTGTTTGCCAGCAGCGCTCGCATATCCTGCATTTCGCGCAGTAAGCGCTCGCTCATCGCCTGCATGGGGTCTTGCGCTGGGGGTGCTGTCGGCGTTTCGGGTGGTGCAGGTTCTGGTGAGGGTTCAAAGTGGTCGATGGCTTCATCCGCCATCGCTAAAATTTCAACGCCCCCTTCGGTACGCCGATTTGCGACAATCAAGGCGTCTTCACCGAGCGTTTCACGCACTTGGCGCATCACATCACGACTATTGGCTCCCACGAAACGTCTAACGCTCATGATTTACCCTTGCCTGTTCTGAAAATGGACGACGCTAGCCTATCACGGCGTGCCATCTTTAACGTCCGCCGACCACTGTGGTCACTCTTAATGTGCGATCGTCGGGAATTTCAGCCTGGGACAGTACCGACATATGGCGTAACCGGCGACGCAAGAAGCGCGACAGCACCGCCCTTAGTGAATGTTGCACGACCAGCACCGGCGGCTCGCCGGAACTTTCGTGACGCTCCAGCGCCTGCTGGGCCTGGGTCATCAGCGTTTCTGCCAACCCGGGCTCCATGGCGCCGTTGCCATTCATGGCCTGTACCAGCACTTGTTCCAGTTGAGCATCCAGCCCCATGACATTGAGTGTCTCCTGCCCCGCAAACCACTGCTGGACAATGGCGCGCCCCAGCGAGACTCGCACCAGCGCCGTCAGCTCATTAGGATCTTTTTGCTGTGTGGCGTACTCGGCCAGGGTATCGAGAATAGTGCGCATGTCGCGGATAGAGACATCTTCGTCAAGCAGGTTTTGCAAGATGCGCTGCAGTACCGTCAATGAAATAGCTTTGGGGATCACCTCTTCGACCAACGCTTTTTGATCATCGCCCATTTTATCCAGCAACTTCTGTACTTCCTGACGGCCCAGCATCTCGGGTGAATGACGGTGCAACAAGTGGTTCAAGTGGGTCGCTATGACGGTACTGGCATCCACAACGGTGTAGCCATACACCTGGGCATGCTCACGCTGGTTGCTATCAATCCAGACAGCGGGCAAGCCAAAAGCGGGATCCTGAGTATGGGTGCCCTGCAGCTCGCCCGATACCTGCCCGGGGTTAATCGCTAGCCATTTACCTGGTTGTGCCTCGGCGCGACCAATCTCGGCGCCTTTCATGGAGAGTACATAGGCGTTCGGCGGCAGCTCCAAATTATCACGGATATGGACGACCGGCGGCAGGAAACCCACTTCTTGGGCAAACTTCTTACGTACGCTCTTAATGCGCCCGAGCAGCTCGCCTTTTTGACGCGAGTCCACCAGCGGGATTAAGCGATGGCCCACTTCCAGGCCAAGCGTATCGACCAGTTGCACATCTTCCCAACTCGCTTCGGGAGTCTCCTGTAAAGGCACCGGTGCCGCGGCAATCTCCTCCTTGACCAACGCCTTCTCTTTTTGGCGCGTTAACAGCCATGCCAGGCCAGCCAACAACGCGGTAAAGAATAGAAATACGAAATTGGGCATGCCAGGTACCATACCCAGCATGCCCATCACCACGGCAGCCAAAATCAGTACCTGAGGATTAACGAACAATTGGCTAAGCATTTGCTGGCCAATATCTTCGTTCGTATCCATGCTGACCCGGGATACTGTGACACCCGCGGCGGTGGAGATCACCAAAGCAGGGATTTGCGCCACCAGGCCATCACCAATCGCCAACAACATATAGGTCTGACCAGCAGCGCCAAAGCTCATATCGTGCTGCAGCATGCCAATCATCAGCCCGCCGATGATATTGACCACCATAATCACCAAACCGGCAATGGCATCGCCACGGACAAACTTACTTGCGCCGTCCATGGAACCAAAGAAATCCGCCTCTTGAGAAACCTCCGCGCGGCGCTTTTTGGCGTCTTCTTCGCCGATCAAGCCGGCGTTCAGATCGGCATCGATGGCCATCTGCTTACCAGGCATTGCATCCAGGGTAAAGCGCGCACCCACTTCGGCAATACGGCCAGCACCTTTGGTGATAACCATAAAGTTGATGATGACAAGAATCAGGAAGACCACTAGGCCAACAGCGAAATTACCGCCGACCAGAAACGCCCCGAACGCTTCAATGACCTTACCCGCAGAGGCGCCGCCTTGGTGGCCCTCCATCAGCACCACACGGGTAGAAGCCACATTGAGCGACAGGCGCAGCAGCGTAGTAAATAGCAACACGGCAGGAAACGCCGCAAAGTCCAGCGGCTTCTGCGTAAACATGCTGACCAATAACACCATAATGGCCAGAGCGATGTTGAAGGTGAAGAGTAAATCCAGGGCGAAGGGAGGCAAGGGCACAATCATCATGCCCAAAATCATGAGGATGAGCAGCGGCCCGACCAGCAGCTTCATGCGCACATCACCCATCCAGTCGCGCCGACCTACTAGCTGACTCAAGCCTTTCATGGTTGCGCCTCATTACCACCGGCGCCATGCCCGGGGCTTTCCATCTCCGGCGGAACCGGCAGGTTATCGGGGGTTGGGGGCACCTCGCCTCCTTGTTGTGATACTTGCTTGAGGCGGTAGGCCCAGGCCATTACTTCCGCCACCGCGGTATACAGTTCGGCAGGTACTTCTGCATCTAGATCGACGTGATGATACAGGGCCCGCGCCAATGGTGCTGCCTGCAAGCGAGGCACGCCTGCCTCTTCAGCGATTTCGCGAATGCGTACAGCCACTGCGTCGGCGCCTTTTGCCACCAGCCGCGGGGCGCCCATACTGCCTTCCTGATAAGTCAGTGCTATCGCGTAGTGCGTAGGGTTGGTGATGATGACATCCGCTTCGGGTACTTTGCTCATCATCCTGCCCCGCGCCATGGCCTGCTGCTGCTGGCGAATGCGCGCCTTCACATGCGGGTCGCCTTCGGACTCTTTGTGCTCACGCTTAATCTCTTCCTGACTCATGCGCAGCTTCTTAGCATTGTCCCAGAGCTGGAAAGGGACATCGATCAAAATGACCACGATCAACACCAGCACCATTAGCCCAGCTGCCTGAGCCGCCATGCTTAAGGCATTGGTTAGCGCTTGCTGGATAGGCTGATCCATTAGCGCCATAAATTTGCCGATGTTGAAATACAAAAACGTCGCAGCCACGCCCCCTACCAGAAACGATTTGGCAATCGCTTTTGCCAATTCGATCAGAGCCTGGGTGGAGAAGATACGCTTTACGCCCTTAATAGGGTTTAGCTTGGAAAACTTGGGCTGCATCGATTTACCCGATATCAGCCAGCCTCCCATCAGCCCAGGGGCAACTAATGCAATGATGGCTAACAGTAAAAACAGCGGCATCATGGCAAATAGCGTGCGCTGACCAAGGTCCAGCGCATTGACCAGCATCGGCGTACTTTCCATTGCCTGGCGGCGCTCAAACAAGAAAGCTTGCTCCATCACCGCACCCAGCTGGTCGTAGAGCATGTTGCCCATGCTATAGAGGCCAATCACACCACCCAGCAAAAGTAAAAACGTATTTAACTCGCGGGAACGGGCAACTTGGCCCTCTTCACGGGCTTTCTCTTTCCGCCTGGGCGTGGCCTCTTCGGTCTTTTCCTGGTCGCTATCGTTATCTGCCATACGGGTATCCGGCCAGGTGAAGCAAAGCTTATCACGTATTCAGCCGTCCATAGGGACGGCTGAATGGCGTACTTGCGTGCCCAGAGGGCGTTTAATAACGCATCTTAGAAGCCTAATTCGTCCAATAAGTCGTCTACTTGATCTTGCCCAGAGACTGTATCAGGGACATTATCCTTCACTTGCGGCCCATTCAAAAGCTCTTCGTTACGCCGTGCACTGTCGCTTTTCCACTGATCCTCGGCCTTGCGCTGCAGCGTTTCTCGTGCATGGGCGCCCGGCGCGTTATCGATCAACACTTGCACCAACTGATGTTCGATCTCATGGATCACGTCCATCATCTTCTTAATCACTTGGCCGGTCAGGTCCTGAAAGTCCTGAGCCATCATGATTTCCATCAGTTCTTTGTTAGTCGCTGAAACCACATCGGGCACTTCGCTAAGATAAGTGCGTGTCTCGACAACGAGCGCTTTCGCCTCATCCAGCTCTTTCGGTGCTTCAAACCACTCGGCCCAGCGTTTATCCAACGCTTCCGCCCGGTCTGACAACTGATCCTGCAGCGGCTGCGCACGGTCAACGGCATTGAGCGCTCGATCTGCTGCCTGCTCCGTCATGGTGGCGACATAGTGCAAGCGGTCGCGTGCATCGGGGATGGCTTCGGCCGCCTTCTCAATCTCTTTATCAAGCCCCAGTTCACGCATGTTTTCGCGCAGCATGCGCGTCAACTTACCGATGCGATGAATTAAGTCTTCGGCGGCTTGTTCGGACGATTGGGCAGAATCGGACTGCTCATTCTGGCTCATAACGTTGTCTCCTCGTTAACCAAGCACATAGGCCCAGTTGCTCACATACCCAGTTTGTCGAAGATCTTATTGAGCTTTTCTTCGAGGGTAGCGGCAGTGAACGGCTTGACGACATAGCCGTTAGCGCCCGCCTGAGCAGCCGCTATAATGTTCTCTTTCTTCGCTTCTGCGGTCACCATCAACACAGGAAGGTCTTTCAAGGCGTCATCCTGACGGATCTCCTTGAGCATCTCCAGGCCATCAAGGTTCGGCATGTTCCAATCGGAAACGACGAACTCAAACTTGCCGGCACGCAGCTTATTGAGCGCATCTTGTCCATCTTCGGCTTCATCCACGTTGGTGAAGCCCAACTCCTTAAGCAGACTACGTACGATCCGACGCATGGTGGGAAAGTCGTCTACAACCAGGAAACTCATATTCTTATCTGCCATGGGTCATCCTCTAATCAATCAGTATATGGCACAAGGGCGACTGAAAAGTACAGTCAGGGGTTTAAAACGGCTACTTTGAAACGGCTCTTTCAAAACGGTTCTTCAGAATTCCTCCCACTCTTCGTGGTCGCTGCGCTGCGAGGCTGGAGCTGGAGCTGGGCGACGAGCTTGCTGGTCGGCCCTAGGCGCAGGCATAACGTCCGTTGCTGGCGATGAGGAAGGCAGCGCCTGATGGGACGCCCCCTGCATACCTAACAGCTTAAACACGGCTACGGCTTGCTCCAACCGGTTGGCCTGTTCCTCAAGGGAGGCCGCCGCCGCAGAGGCTTGCTGTACCAGCGCGGCATTTTGTTGGGTGACTTGATCCATCTGGCCCACGGCTTGGCTGACTTGCTCAATACCGTCACTCTGCTCTTGGGAGGCAGCGGAGATTTCATCCATGATATCGGTAACACGGCGCACTGCAGTAACCACATCCGACATCGTGGTACCGGCCTGCTCGACCAGAGTGGAGCCTTGCTGAATTTGTGTTACCGAAGCATCAATCAGAGTTTTAATCTCTTTGGCCGCATCCGCACTGCGGCTGGCCAAATTACGCACTTCCCCCGCCACCACCGCAAATCCGCGACCTTGCTCGCCGGCGCGGGCGGCCTCTACCGAGGCGTTGAGAGCCAGAATATTGGTTTGAAAAGCAATTGAGTCAATAACGCTGGTGATATCGGCGACTTTTTTCGAGCTGGTGGAGATACCGTGCATAGTTTGCACCACTTGCTCCACCACTTGTCCACCGCGCTCAGCCGTGGTGGAAGCGTCTGCTGCCAGGGTGCTGGCTTGACGAGCATTGTCGGCGTTCTGTTTTACCGTCGCGGTCATCTCTTCCATGCTGGCCGCGGTTTGTTGAATCGATGCCGCCTGCTGCTCTGTACGTGAGGAGAGATCAGCGTTGCCGCTGGCAATCTCACGGGTGCCGTGGTGAATTTCGTTACTGCCTTCACGCACCCGGCCAACGATATTGGTGAGGTTTTGCTGCATGGTGCCCATAGCACCAAACAAACGGCCAATTTCATTTTTACCTGCTTCCGGCAGCGGGTTGGTCAAATCAGCCTCAGCAATCGCATCAAGCCGTTGGATGGCGCCTCTTAGCGGCGCAATCACTGTACGGCGTAAACCTAGGTAGATTATCAAGGTCATCAGTAAGGCAAAAATCACCGCTCCAGCATTGATCATGGCAAACAGATTGCCTTGGGCATCCGCGTCAGCGCGAATGGTATCTACCCGCTGGAAGCCGTAGGCCACAAACGCCGTCATACTTTCAGATAAGCTATTTATCGGCTCTACCAGCTCATCGCGCAGGTTGTTGTAGCTGGTTAAGTCCATATATTCAAAGGTATCGTGCTGTTGTTTAACTAGCCCCATTACGGTATTAAAATCTTCAATTAGGGTGTTCGCCAATGCTTCGCCTTGCGGTGAAAATGAGTTTGCCGCAAAGCGCTCAAAACGCTGTTCAGAACGCTCAATGCGATCAGCGGCAACGGCAACCTGCTCATTGGATTGCTGGGTCTGTCCTACCATCAGGTAGTTGGAGGCAGTTTCCATGGCCAACATGGCTTGGTTAAGCAACGAATCGGCACGGTTAACCTCATTTAACTGCGCATCGCTGATACCGCTTAGCGTGGCTAAGTTATTTTGTGAATTGCGATCGGCCACCACACTCAAGCCCGAAATCATTAAAATCAGCACGACAAAGCAGCAAAGCGATGTGACCACGGCGGCGTGAATACTCAAATTGCGCAGTAAACGGTTCATTGTGATTTCCCTTGCGAGCTTATTTAGTTTTTATGATTACTAACTTTTTATGAATTGCACTACACACGCTGGGCGCGGCCGGAGGCGGCGATCAGCGCCATCATTCGCGAGGGAATGTCATCTAACGCCACCACTTCCACAGCCCCCCCGACAGCAATAGCTTCACGGGGCATACCGAAGACCACACAAGTCTGCTCATTCTGGGCAATGGTGGGCGCACCCGCTTGGCGCATCTCTAGCAGCCCTGCCGCACCGTCCTTACCCATGCCGGTTAAAATAACACCGATGGAGTTCTTGCCCGCATGCTGAGCCGCTGAATGGAACAGCACGTCTACCGAGGGGCGGTGGCGATTAACCGGTGGGCCGCTATCTAACCGCGCTACGTAGTTGGCACCGCTACGCGCTAACTTAAGGTGTTGATCCCCTGGGGCGATATAAGCGTGCCCAGGTAGAATCCGCTCGCCGTCGGCGGCCTCTTTCACCGTAATCCGGCACAGCCGGTCTAAGCGCTCCGCAAACGAACGGGTAAAACCGCCGGGCATATGCTGGGTAATCAAAATCGCCGGGGCGTTGGCGGGCAACGGCTCAAGTACCGCACGAATCGCCTCAGTGCCCCCCGTAGACGCGCCAATAATGATCAGCTTTTCACTCGACACTAACGGGGCTTTCAGGGCTTCCGGTGGCGGAGTGTTTTTATGCCGCGCCTGACGAGGCCGTGAACGCGCAGCGGCGCGCAATTTTTCGGCAATCTCGTCAGCGTACTCCATCATCCCATTACGGATGCCCAGACTCGGCTTGGCGACAAAATCCAGCGCACCAAGCTCTAGTGCACGCAGGGTAATCTCCGAACCGCTTTGGGTGAGCGACGACACCATCAATACCGGCATAGGACGCAGGCGCATCAAACGCTCAAGAAAATCCAAGCCATCCATACGTGGCATTTCCACATCAAGGGTGAGCACATCAGGATTGTGCTGCTTGATCAAATCCCTGGCGGCAATGGGGTCAGGCGCTACCGCAACGACTTCCATATCGGGCTGGGAGTTAATAATTTCCGTTAACAAATCGCGAATTAGCGCCGAATCATCGACACACAACACTTTGATCTTGGCTGCGCTCAAAGCACGCCTCCTCTTGCTGTAGACGCCTGATGTGTTATTGCAACCGCCGGAGCCACAGCGCCTAAAGCGATTATAAAGACACGATAGTTATTCATTTTTTGGCCAGGTTATAAACGGTTTGACCACGCAGCTTGAATGCGTCGCTGATATACGAGAAGTTTTCCGAGTGGCCTGCAAACAGCAAGCCATCGGGCTTCATCAGTGGTGCAAAGCGTTTAAGAATTTTTGATTGAGTATCTTTATCAAAATAAATCATGATGTTTCGGCAGAACACGGCATCAAAAGGGCCTTTAATTGGCCATTGCGGCGCTAGCAGGTTCAGTGGCAAAAACTCCACCAGTGCGGATACTTCTGGGCGAATCCGTGCAAAGCCCGCATGGTTACCCGTTCCTTTCTGAAAAAACCGCTTTACCCGTGCCTCATCGATCTTGCGCACCTGTTCCAGGGGATAAACGCCAGCGCGAGCCCTGGCCAACGCATCCGTATCGATATCGGTGGCGATCACTTTGGCCTGCGACGCTTTAGCGCCCAACGTTTCTAACAATGTCATTGCCAGCGAGTAAGGCTCCTCCCCGGTGGAGGCGGCCGAACACCAAATAGTGACCGGGTCTTGTTTGTTCTTTATATGCTCAGCCAACAGCGGAAAATGGTGCGCCTCACGAAAAAAGGCCGTGAGGTTAGTGGTCAGTGCATTGGTAAACGCCTCCCACTCCTTGGCTTCTGGCTGACGCTCCAAGCGCACCAAGTAGTCAGTAAAGCGCGTCATGCCATGGTGGCGTAGCCGCTTTGCTAGGCGGCTATAGACCATTTCACGTTTATGCTCAGCCAGCACAATGCCGGCGCGCTGATAAATCAGCTCGCGAATCCGTGTAAAATCCGCATCCGTCAGTACTAGATCGCGCTCAATCTGACTGCTCGATGTCCACTGACCTGCGTCTACCACCCGTTCACGTTGTTCGGTCAAAACGCTTCCCACTCCTCTGCTGAGGCTGCCTGCCGTTTAACGGGCGAATTCGGCGACGATGTGCTAGGCAACTGAGCAGTGTGCTTAGTCGCTGTCACTGCTGGCGGACGTAGCGCCCCCTGACTGTTTAATCGAAACGCTTCCACCGATAGCGCTAATAGCCCCGCCTGCTTCTCAAGCGAGACCGCCGCGCGTGCGGTTTCCTGAACCCGCACCGCATTACGCTGGGTACCTTGATCCATCTCTGCTACTGCTTGGTTAACCTGGGCAATACCATGGCTCTGCTCTTCGGAGGCGGCTGAAATTTCGTGCATGATCTGCGTCACACTGCGCGCGGCTTCCGCCACTTCGCTAATCGCAGCTTCGGCTTTGGTGACCATACTGGCACCCGCACTTACCTCACGGTTAGAGCCATCAATCAAACCGCGAATTTCTTGGGCGGCACCAGCGCTACGGCCAGCCAGGTTACGCACTTCTTCGGCCACCACCGCAAAACCACGCCCATGCTCGCCGGCCCGAGCCGCTTCTACCGATGCATTCAGCGCCAGAATATTGGTCTGAAACGCGATCGAATCGATAACATTGATAATATCGGCCATCTGCTGGGAGCTTTGGGTAATCCGCTGCATGTTGTCGACTAACTGTGTCATCAACTCGCCAGTATTCGTTACCTGGATAGCATTGTTATCGGCTAGACGGCGGGCTTCTTGAGCGTTCTCACTGTTTTGCCGCACAGTGGCAGTCATTTCTTCCATGCTGGAGGCGGTTTGTTGCAAAGAGGCCGCCTGCTGTTCAGTACGCGACGACAGCTCTTCGTTGCCGCTGGCAATGTCCTGAGCAGCCGGAGTGACCACATCAATACCGCTTTTTACATCGGCGATGATGCTGCTGAGGCTTTTGCGCATAGTATTCAGCGAGTCCATCAATTGGCCCACTTCATCGCGTCTCTGGGCGGGGACTTTAGCGGCCAAATTACCGCCAGCAATTTGCAGCGTAAAACCTGCAGCACTTTTTAGCGGCCTGGTAATCGCCCGCAGGGTAACCATGCCGATCAAAATAAGTAGCAGTAAACCAATTCCAAGTACTATGGTTTGAGCGCCCAGCATCGTGGTTTGACCTTGCTGAGCATCAACAGCCATGGCCTCAGCTGCCTGCTGTTTCTGGGAAATCAGTTGATTAACCATGCCTGACAGGATGCGGCCCTCGCTGGTCATGACGCTAATCACAGCATCGAGACCAGTAAAGGCTTGGTAGGTCTCTTCTGCCTGAAGCACGCTGGCCGCCTGGCCCATGCCGTTCTGCAGGAAGGTCTGTAGCTGCTGGTCAAACTCGGTGGCAAGCTCAGTCGCATTGACCTCACGGGAATAATACTCCTGCCACACCTCAGCAACCTCTGCAGCGCTCTCCTCAATGCTTTCACCCATCTCGAAGCGTTGATTGATCAGTTCCATACGCTCTGGCTCAATCATCGCTTGGCGCGTTTGGGCAATGGTTTGATCGATTTTCTGCAGGCGAATAACATCACGCAGACCGTCATTATTCAGTTGCCCCAAGCGCTCGCCAGAGACATTCAAACCATACAGACCAAGCCCACCGCTGATTAATAACAGCAGCCCTGCAACGACAATCATGCCTACCAATTTGGCACGAATGGTGTCGAGGCGTACCCGGGCCAAACGCTTAATCACACCTTTCTGGCGTAACCGGCCTTTATCTAAGTAAAGCCGCTTGTTGCGGCCTTCGCGTATTTCAGCGTAGGCCTGCTCAATGGCTGCGCGGCTTGCCTGTACACGCACCGAGGTGTAGCCCACGACTTGTCCATCTTCGATAATCGGCGTGACGCTGGCATTTACCCAGTAGTGGTCGCCATTTTTGCAGCGGTTTTTGACCAGCCCTCGCCACGTTTCCCCCGTTTTGACGGTTTTCCAGAGGTTTTCAAACGCTGCCGGCGGCATATCCGGGTGGCGTATCAGGTTATGCGGCGCACCTATCAGCTCTGCGTGCTCAAAGCCGCTAATATCGATAAACGCAGGGTTGGCATAGGTGATGCGTCCCTTCGTATCGGTACGCGAGACTAGGAAGTCGTCTTCTTTTAGTTCGATTTCACGCTGAGAGACTGGTTGGTTATTACGCATGGTGTGCCTTTTTTTAATGTTTTATTTTTCAAAAAGAGTGCGCCTGCCCTACCAAGCAAATTAAAACGATGACCACTCTTCTGTTTCTGCTACTGGCTGTGGACGCCTTGTTGCGGGTTTTGACACTGCCGCTGGCAATACAGCCGGAGCGCGCGGGGCTGATAATTCAGTGACACGAAAGCGCTCAACCGCCTCGCGTAAGCGTGCGGCTTCGCTTTCAAGTTCATTGGCGCTGCGCGCGGCTTGCTGCACCAGTTGAGCATTTTGTTGCACAACCTGATCCATTTGCGCCACGGCCTGATTCACTTGGCCAATGCCGCTACTCTGCTGCTCAGAAGCGGCGGCGATTTCATCCATGATATCGCTGACGCGCTGAACAGCACCGACTAGATCCTGCATGGTTTGTCCAGCTTGATTGACCCGCTGAGTGCCGGTATCTACCTTGCTGAGCGATGCATCAATCAGCGTGCGAATCTCTTTGGCGGCAGCGGCGCTGCGACTGGCTAAGCTACGTACTTCCTGTGCCACCACGGCGAACCCTCTGCCATGCTCGCCAGCACGCGCCGCTTCCACCGAAGCATTCAGCGCCAGAATATTGGTCTGAAACGCAATATTATCGATAACGGTAATAATATCAGCGACTTGATGAGAACTTGCGCTTATGTCTTGCATGGTGCTGACGATCTCACCCACCTCTTCTCCACTACGGCGGGCTGTCAGGGTCGCGCTCCCGGCCAATTGGCTGGCTTGGCGGGCATTTTCAGCATTATGACCCACCGTTGAGGCTAACTGCTCCATGCTGGAAGCCGTCTCCTCTAACGAGGTGGCCTGCTGCTCGGTGCGCGAAGAAAGGTCGTTATTGCCGCTGGCTATTTGCTGAGAGCGCTCATAAATCGATGTACCGCTGGTGCGCACGGTACCTACCGTTTGCGAGAGTGAGCTCTGCATATGGGCCATGGCGCTATAAAGCCGCCCTATTTCGTTATTACCCGGAGAGGTAATGGCCTGGCTTAGATCCCCCTGGGCCATACGCTCAAAATAGCCCACCAAGCGATCTAGCGGGCGCAACACATTGGCCGTCACCCCCCAGATAACCACGATTACCGTGGCGATAGTCATTACGACTATCCCGAGTAGTGCCCAGCGAATTGTCGCGGCAAAAGCACTGAAAGCGGCCTGTTGTGCCTGCACATCGTCAGAGGCCTGCACGATTGCTGCACCATGGTGCAGGGCATAAAGACCGATACCACTGGCAATTAAAACAAGCACCGAAAGTGTCGCTAGCACTAAGCCCCAACTCAAGCGCACCGTCATATTATTCATTAATTGCCGCATTCGCTGTGTCACGCCCTTTTCTCCACGCACAACCGGCACTCGCTGGCACTTTCCGTAGCGCGAGAATGCATCATTGAGTAGAACTGATTTGGCACGCTCCCTGTGCCATGTTTTTTTAGTCTTACTGGTTGCTGGTGCTTTCCACCAGTGCCATCTCGTCGCTGGTGAGCAACTTATCGATATCCACGAGTACCAGCATGCGATCATCCAAACTACCCAAACCGCTCAGGAAGTCAGACGAGAGCGTGACACCAAATTCTGGCGCCGGTTTAATCTGATCAGGGGTCAGTGTCATCACGTCGGAAACGCCGTCCACTACGATGCCGACCACCCGGTCTGCAACATTGACCACGATCACTACTGTTTGGCCACCGTATTCGACTTTATCAAAGTGAAACTTAATGCGGAGATCCACGATTGGCACAATGACGCCGCGCAGGTTGGTGACCCCTTTGATAAATTCAGGTGCATTGGCAATCCGGGTTACGTTTTCGTAGCCACGAATTTCCTGCACTTTCAAAATATCAATGGCGTACTCTTCATCGCCTAATGAGAACACCAGGAATTCGCGGTTTTCGGCTTCTGCGGCTAGTACCGCACCATTGTTGGCTTGACTCATGACGGCTCAGCCTCCTTAAAAGATGAAAGGTTTTGATTGTTTACTACTTTTTTGCCTGCCTCTTTTTTATATCGGCTCAGGCGGTGTAAACCAGTAATATCCAGAATCAACGCTACACTACCGTCACCTAAGATGGTCGCGGCCGAGATCCCTGGTACTTTGCGGTAATTGTCTTCCAGATTTTTGACCACGACCTGCTGCTGTCCGATCAACTCATCGACCAACATGGCGTAACGACGGCCTTCGCCCTGCACAATGACAGCGATGCTTTTGGTCGGGTCGGTAATCGCATTCTCGACGTTCAGCACTTCGTGAATGGCAATCACGGGCAGATATTCGTCGCGGACTTTGATCACCACGTCGTCACCGGCCATGGCGTACATATCGTCTTTGGCGGGCTGCAGTGATTCAAGTACGGTAGAGAGCGGAAGAATAAACGTCTCGCCGCCGACCTTGATCGACATACCGTCCAGAATGGCCAACGTAAGCGGCAACACGATACGGGTGTTGGTGCCTTCACCTAGCTTCGACTGGATTTCAACCCGACCGCCCATGCTCTGAATGTTGCGCTTCACTACATCCATGCCCACGCCACGCCCAGATACGTCGGTCACTTCATTCGCCGTTGAGAAGCCGGGAGCAAAAATGAGCTGGAAGACCTCTTCGTCCGACATGGTGTCCGACACATTGAGGCCGTTTTCGCGCGCCTTGGCTAGCAGGCGTTCACGATCCATGCCGGCACCATCATCGCGCACTTCAATCAAGATATTGCCACCCTGGTGACGTGCGGAGAGGGTTAATTTGCCGACACGCGGCTTGCCAATGGCTTCGCGCACATCGGGCATTTCCACGCCATGATCGAGGCTATTGCGCACCAGGTGCGTTAACGGATCAGTGATCCGTTCGACCAAACTCTTATCCAGCTCGGTCGACTTGCCTTCGGTAATTAATTCGATCTCTTTACCCAGCTTACCGGCGGTGTCGCGCACCACGCGGGGGAAGCGACTGAATACAAACTCCATGGGAATCATGCGAATAGACATGACCGCTTCTTGGAGATCACGGGCGTTGCGCTGCAGTAGGCTCATGCCATTTTGCAGTGAGGCATTGCCCACCGACTGATCTTCTAAATCGCTAACCGTTTGATCGAGCATCGACTGGGTGATAATCAGCTCACCCACCAAGTTGATAATTTGGTCGACTTTATCTACCGATACGCGGATTGACGAAGACTCGGCGGCAGCTTTTTTGGGCTTCTCTTTGGCAGCAGGCTTTGGCGCGCTTGCCTTAGAGGCCGTGCTTTCTGCCGGCGCTTGCGGCGCTGGGGCTGCAGGCGTCGAGGCTTCTGGCTCGGCTGGGGCTGGCTCAGTAGCGACGCCCTCAACAGCCGTAATCTCAATCTGATCAGGTTCGATAATAAAGCACATGACCGCTTCAATATCGTCAGCACTGTCGCTGCTTTTGAGCACTACCTCGTAACGCTTTGCGTCGCCTGACTGGGACTGCACTTCACCGAGCTGCTCTAACTCTTCAACCAGCAAAATGCGGTCTTTATCTTCAACGTTGAGCAGTGCCACTAGCAGATGGCCGTTCGAGGACGCCTCTGCATTATTACTGTTTGCTTCCGCGTCGTTTTCACTTGGCACAGGCGTCGGCGCAGCCTTGGGCTCAGCAGCAGGAATAGTCGGCCCATCGAGCTGTTGGCCAATTTCGTCCAAGGCAATTTGCTGCAGCGTTTGGCAAATACGTTCAAATGCCTCTTGATTAGGCTCCTCTTCGCTGCGGTAGGCATCGAGTTGCTCATGCATGATGTCTTTAGCCTCTAAAAAGGTATCCACGAGGTCGGCTCGCAGCGTCAGTTCGCCTTTACGTGCGTAATCGAGGAGGTTTTCCAAAATGTGCGTGGTTTTCTGTAGCACGGTAAAACCAAAGGTTCCCGCCCCCCCCTTGATCGAGTGGGCGGCACGGAAAATAGCATTGAGCTGCTCACTGTCTGGATCATCAACATCCAGTTCCAGTAAATGCTGTTCCATATCCGACAGCAGCTCTTCAGCCTCTTCAAAAAAGGTGTCAAAAAAATCCGCTATATCCATACACCGCTCCACCTTAACGTCGTCTTTTATGACAGGCTCAGATCACTCTTGCGCTTGAACCTGAGGCTCGTCTTGTTGTGTTGATTCAATTTGCGCTTCGGCTGAAGCTTCTAGTGCTTCGATTGAAGCTTCTGGCGATGCATCTCCCGACTCCATTACAGTAGGATTGCGAATCGCATCAGCAATTTCCGGAAACAACACCACCAGCTCTATGCGTCGATTGATAGGATCGGTTGGCTCAGTCTCGGGCAATAACACACGATCTGCAAAGCCCGACACGCGAAGTAACTGACCTGGATCAAAGCCACCCGCAATAAGCTCGCGGCGCGACGCATTAGCGCGATCATTGGAAAGCTCCCAGTTACTGTAACCACGATAGCCTCCCGCATAGGGAACGCTATCGGTATGCCCGCTGATACTTAGCTCATTGGGAAGCTCATTTAGCAGCGGTGCGATGGTACGTAACAAGCTGCGCATATAAGGCGCCACTTGGTCGCTACCCAGCTCAAACATGGGGCGCTGGTCGGTATCGAGTAGCTGTATGCGCAGCCCTTCGCGGGTCAAGTCAAACCGCATTTGATTGCGCAACTGGCGCAGCTCGGGATCTCGCTCAATGGCCCGTTCAATACGCTCTTGTAAATCCCGGAAAAAGTTTCGTTCCTGCATGCTTGGACGAGTGCGCTGAAGGCTATCAATGCGCGCCCGCTCCCCATCGCTATGCGTGGGATCGGGCCCGCCGCCGGGAATCGCGCTGGTGCTGCCCGAACGATCGCCACCGGTTATCGCCGTCACCAGGGGGGTGCTAAAGTACTCTGCCACCCCCTTGCGCGTCTCTTCACTGGAAACGCTCAAAAGCCATAGCACCAAAAAAAAGGCCATCAGAGCAGTCATAAAATCCGCTAGGGCAATTTTCCAGGCACCACCGTGATGGGCATGGACGACTTTTTTGCGTCGAATGACAATCGGACGCTTGTCACCACCCTTACTCATGCGTTACCGGCCTTTTTTGCATCCCTTACATACTCTTCAAGCTCCGTAAAACTAGGACGCTCGGCGGCAAACAGTGCCTTGCGGCCAAATTCAACAGCCAACTGCGGCGCATAACCGTGCAAGCTAGCGAGCAGCGTAATGCGAATACACTGGAGCATTTTTTCGGCTTCTTTCGCCTGCCGTTCGATGTAACTTGCCAGCGGACTAACAAAACCATAGCCCAGCAAAATACCCAAGAAGGTGCCCACTAGCGCTTGGCCGATCATCACACCCATCTGAGTCGGCGTAGCATCGGCGTAGGTGAGTGTTTTAACGACCCCCATTACTGCCGCCACGATGCCGAAGGCAGGCATGGCATCGCCGACTTTGGCAATGGCATCGACAGGAATATGAGCTTCCTGCTCAAAGACCTCAATCTCGTGCAGCATCAGCTCATCAATTTCCATGGGTTCCATGCCGCCGCTTACCATTAAGCGCAGATAGTCCGTTAGAAAATTCATGATATGAGGATCAGCCAATACCGTAGGATGCTCTTGAAACAGCGGGCTCTCCTCGGGATTATCAATATCCCGTTCAATGCCTAACATGCCTTCACGGCGAATTTTGGAGAGTAATTTATACTGCAGCGCCATCAGCTCCATATAAAGTTCTTTGTTATATTTTTTGGCGCGCTTGAGCCGGGGCAAAATTTTAAAGGTCGCTTTAATCGCTTTGCCATTGTTCGCTGCGATAAATGCACCAACCCCGGCTCCGCCAATAATCAGCAGCTCAAGTGGTTGATACAAGGGGCCTAAGCTGCCACCTGCCAGCACATAGCCACCAAACACAGATAGCAATACGATTACATAACCTAGAGGTATCAGCACAAGCAGGATCCTTGCGGTATTCAGTATTAAATTAGGGAACCAAAACTTAGCCACCTGATCTGATGTTTAAGCAATGTTCCATTCCAAGCATGTCTTAGCCCTATTATACTAGGGTCAGACGTCTGTTTAATGAAAAAGCACCACTGGCTTTTAGGCCTATCTAAGCCAATACACTTATTTCTTGTTAGTACTCATTACTGTCTTATACCCTACTTCACACCATCAGTGATGTAATCGCAGAGATTGTTACATTTTTTCACTATTCTCCCGCTGTGCTTTGCGCGTTTTACCCGCTCTTGAGGGGGGCTGACAAATACCGCACACATAGTGTTGAGCGGGACTATGAGCGTGCGCCACAAACTGCCCAGTGCAACGCGTACACTGATTAAGCTGGAGCAAATCACTCTCGAAAAAGCGTATCAGCGTCCACGCACGGGTTAACCCGAGAACCGGCTCCACTTTTTCCAGCGACATTTGCTCGTCATAGAGCCGATATGCTTTGACAAAGGCATCGATGCGATCACAGCCTGCCGCCTCCTTCAGGCTTAAATAAATGTTGTAAAACAGCGACGAATGCACATTGGGAAGCCAAGTAATAAACCAGTCGGTGGAAAAAGGCAGCATGCCCTTAGGCGGTGACATGCCACGCACTTCCTTATACAGCTTGATCAAACGCGTGCGGCTTAATTCCGTTTCTGTTTCCAGCACCTGAAGGCGCGCACCCAGCTCAATCAATTCGATTGCCAGCTGCACTTGGTGCATTTCATCGACCAAGCTTTTCTGGCTCACTTCTCGCCTCCCGATGGCATTGGCTCAAATGCATCGCTTGCCAACAGCAGTGATGCATGAAGCCCTGCCAACCCCTGATCGCGGGGATTATCTGTAAGCTGTCGAAGCCGCTCGGCACTCGTTTGGCTAAACCGGCACAATAATTGGCTGGTTCGTGCCAACTTGGTAAGCTGGCGAGCATTAAGCGAGACAATCAGCTCGGCAACATCGCTGTCTATTTTTAAGCGAAACATAGCAGCCTCACGATCTTCATCAAGCAAGCGCTGCGCCAGAAGCAAATAAGCTAAATTAATTTCCTGAATTTCATCGAGAAAGTTGGTTTGACTCATAATGTCCCATTAAACGACTCAGGCGCGGTGTTGTGACCATTATACTGGCGCCATTAATGACTTTTTATTACCTACCCTCATGGTTGCATACAATGTCTGTAAATGGCTACTCAGGCGTTTCACGATGAGTTAGCCCTTCCTCTGATAGTTCGAACACCCACACCAGCAGTTCTGCGACAATTTGATAGAGACTCGCCGGAATTTCCGCATCCAGATCTAGCTGCATTAAAAGCGCTACCAACTCGGGCGCATCGTGCACATAAATACCCTGGCGATGAGCTTCAGCCATAATACGTTCGGCCAGATCACCATAGCCTTTCGCCACTACCCGTGGAGCACGGTCATTATCCTGGTAAGCCAGGGCAACAGCTTGACGGCGTCGCTCACCCGGCGTAGCCATGGGGTGCCTCCGCTTCGATATGGCGCGCGCGAAGCTGCACTTTTTGTAAGTCCAAGGCGCTAAGGCGCTTCTCTAACGCGGGCAGTCCAGCGTCAATACGCTGATAAACGTGCGTACTTTCGGTGGTAAAATCGATGCTTAACACGTTTCGATAGAGCCATAGCGACGCGCTGAATGCCCCTAAACTGGGAACATCGAGCTGCATATCAGAACGCCATCCACCGTCTGGCTCTCCCCCCTGCTGTTTTCCTTCCTGGCCCTCTTCACGAGTAGGCAAATTGATTACTAAAGCCATAAAAATGCCTGCCCAGACATCACCTTCCCAGCGAATAGACGGCATCACCAACATTTCAAGCTGGTGGCGCACCAGGCTCTGCAGGCTTTCGTGAACGACCTCGCGAGCCGGTCGATTGGCCATCAGATCGCTCATCTCCCTAGCCTGGCTATACTCCGCCCTTGCCTGATGGCTGTCGCGCGCCTCGCCAGGCATAGGGGCCGGCTGGGCAGGATTAGTCGACACCTGCGAAGCAGCCCCTTGAGCGGGGGTAGTGGAGGCAGCAGCCGTCGAGCCAGTTGCTAAAAAATGGGACGCGCTCGCCAACCGAACCGCTAAGCCTTGCTCATGAGTAACAGGCACTAGCGGCACGTTGGGTAAAATAGCCATGCCTCCCTGCCCTACCAGGGGAGCTGCCAAAGGCGCTCCCGCCCCCACCTGCGTAAGCGCCTGTGCTGTCAGGGGCGCTCCAGCTGACTGCGTAGGCATTTGTGGAGTCAGTGGCACCCCAACTGAGACAGCTGTAGACAAGGCAGACGCCGTCGAAGGCGCTGCAGCTGGGAGCGACACATTCGGGCCTGTCGATAAAAGAGGAGTAAGCGGGCGAGGGCCGGATTGCATTTGCGGTTGGTTCATTAGCTGCTGGCGGGTTCCCTCACCTTGAAACCAGCGCTTTAGATGCGACTCATAAAACAAACCACTATCGCGAATACTTGCCTCTAAGCGTGTTGCTACTGTACTCGCTGCTGGCGCTTCCTGACTGGTGATAAGAGGTGCTTCGGGCCGCATTACCGAGGGAGGGGCTGGAAAGCGCAGCAGCACGTCGGCGATTGTTCGTGCTGCAGGACTAAAATGGGTCTGCGTTGAACCTGAAGGCGAAGGCTGCGCCTCACCTCGGGGCAACGTTCGCCCCCCATCAAGAGGGTGCGGTAAACGCTTTAGGTCGCCTAGCGGCGATGTCGACGCACGGCCATCCAGATTGGCATCACCCATTACAGCACGCGGCCCCTCGCCGGGTGAAACGGGCTTCACAGGCTGACTCAATGCTCGCTGCAGCGACAACTCGCCTTGCCGCCCAAGCACTTGGTGCAAGAGCGTATCAATCAGAGGGGTAATACCACTCACGATGACCTCGTGGAATCAGCATCATCGGCGTCATAAGCTACCGGAGCCCCTTGCTGTGGTGCGTAGGCCCTATGTAAATTCCGCTGACGCTGGGATACCCCTATGAGCTTACCCAGCTCATCACGGCGCGCCACCAAACGACGCCGTATTTCCACATCGTGCTCAAGGATGCGCTCCAGCAGTTCTGCCTTACGCTGCTGAGCAGCGGCATCAAGCACAACGGTGGTATCCAGCTCACGCAACTGATCCACCAACATTACATAGTTGGTACGCTGATCAATTAGCTCTGCCCACTGTTCGCCATTAGCCAGTTCGTGCATGTGCTCAACGCGGCTCAATAGCGTTTCATAGCTAGTGAGCAGCGTCTGTTGAGCATTTTTATCACGAGCGGATATAGGAGCTGACATTATTGCCTCACGCGCTCTGCTGTTGACCAATATCACGCCAGGCTGAGGCGATATCTTCGAGCAGGCGTTCGGCCTGATTTAAGCTCTCTTCATCGTTACGCAGATTCGCCGCCAACAGTAGGCGCGAAATATAGTCATAAAGCGATGCTAAGCGTTCGGCAATCTCGCCGCCCTGCTCTTGATCAAGAGCGGCTACGAGACCGTTATTTACAATATCCAGCGCTTTCGATATCGACTTGCCTTTCTCGGCCGTATTACCCGACTGAATATGGATGCGTGCAGCACGAATAGCGGCCTGGGCGCCGTCAAACAACATCACAATAAGCTGATGAGGATCTGCCGACATCACTCCGCTTTCTACGCCAACACGCGCATAAGCGTTAGCTCCCCGCCCATAGGCGGCGCCACCGCGAGAGTAAGTCATAAGCGGAACTCCTGTGCGTGGTTTTATGCTCACCCTGGATAAGGAGAGACCACGATTATTAAAAGATAAAAATAAACAACAAACGGCACTACTAGTATCTATCGGCGTGAGCCTGGGGGACTTTAACGGCTTACAACGCTTTTTTCAGCGCAGCTCATGACTCGACCAACTGCCATCACGCATTAACTTCCTGCTTACTCAAGTAGACACGGCGATCTCACCGACAGTTCGCCCAAGTCGCTCAGCGATATTACTCCCCACGATCACTCCCACATTGTCACGCATTGGCGGCTCGACCTGTGGCGCAAGCAACACCTCTGTGGGGTTGCCTTTAGCATCAAGACGTAAGATCCACCCCTTCTGCTGGCTAGAGAACTGCGCCAGCGAACCTATTGGCAATCCCTTGAAATGATCGATATAGCGTTTAATCCAACGCATATCAAAATGGTGTGGGTGCTGCAATAAATGCCGATAAATTTGCTGTGCTGTTTTAGCTGGACGATCTGCACGGTCACGTCGCATAGCTTCTACTACGTCGACAACAGCACTCGCCTTAGCCAGTTCACTGAGGTCAGCCCCACTCAACCCGCATGGATACCCACTACCATCCATACGCTCGTTAACCCCCCCAATCACCGCCTGGACAATACCCGCAGACAGCCATTGGCAGTTATGTAAGCGGTCTAGCAACAGCTGGACATGCTCACTGATCGCCTCTCGATGCTTAGCTTCAAAGTGCGGCGCCTTGAACAGCACCTGAGGCACAAGCGCCTTGCCAAGATCGTGAATAAGACCGCTGGCCACTATCGCCTTGCGCAACTCACGGGGCATGCTGGCACCCACAAAATCGAGCAAATGCACAGCCACAGCAATACCGTGGCGCACTATTAAAGGCTCGGGAGATAAGCAACGTGAAGCAAATAGCAGCGCCTCACGATCCTCTTCATGAAGACCCAATATGCGATCAGCATAGCGGGAGAGCTGACGCCCATCGATATCGCTACCTTGTTGTAACGACAACAACTGTGTATCCAGATAGGCAGCGACTTTGACAAGCCGACGCGCCATAGGGGTCGCGTAGCGCTTGACATCACGCCGCCCAAGCAACTCTCCTGCACCGGATCGTTTGCTTGGCAGCGCGAACAGCGGAGAGGGCTGACGCTCGTTTTGTTCTTCTTTTTTATAGCGTGCCGCTTCGCGCTCTATTTCACACACGAAATACCAAATTTGCCGCTCTTGCTCCGCACTACACTCAACGAAGTTAAAACCGACGCGCAGTAGATGGCGCTCAGCGTCGGTTTTTTGATGACGAGCCTCTCCAAGCACTTCAAAGTAGGTGCCGTCGGGGAAGGTAAACGCCAACTTTAGCGGGCTAGCGGCTCCCGCTAGCAGCCCGCTAGCGGCCAATGGCAATTCAAGCTGGCAGCCGTCCTGGGATAAATCCCGCAGCTCACCCTCTATCTCGGCATCACCACCATACAAACCTGCCGACACCACCATCCCCATGCGCAGCTCAGCACGGAAGGACTCACGACGCTGCAGCACTTCCAACGATGCAGGATAATCACTGCAACACAAAAAGCGCCCCCCGGCCTGACGCGTCTCCGTCAGTTGCAGGAGCGGCGTTTGCAGCACTTTCCCCTGCGCCTGCCCGCGCAAGTAAAACGCAGCACCACCCTGTAAATGGTGAAGTAAATAGTCAACAGAGGAAAGATCCATCACCAATGCTTGGCCCTGGTGCTGCTCCATCAAGACAATGGGCTCTGGACGAGCTCCCGTCGCAGCAAGACAGAGCGAGACGCCACCGGTTTCGATCAAGGTATTCAGCAGAGACTCGATCACTGTTGTACTTACTATTGTTTCAAACTCATCCTGCTGCGCCACCATTCTCGCCTCGCTTACTCTTATGCGTTAATTAGTTCACCGCAAACTCGAGAAGCATATCAGATGCCCACAGCATGGCGTATGCACAAAAAGCCACCATTTTCATACTTATTAGGCAAGCCATAGCAAACAGAGAGAGGAGGCTATATGGCTGACACTCCCAAGAACCAGAAAACAAAACGCCACGTCGGCAAGAGTAAAGTTTTTTAGCTGACTGCCGATACTGATATAGAAACACTTATTGATAAGCAAAATTCCAAGCTATGGCTGCCGCTCCACGCTGTTGCACTCCTAACTGGCTGCCAGAGCTGATCTTAAAGGAGGAACGTGCCCCATGAGCTCACTACCCACCGAAGCAACAACGCTGCAGTCATCAGGCTTAGCCCAGCTGAACCCAAGCCAACGGCTCGAAAACACTCTAGCTCAGCTAGCAACAACGAACACTCAGATTAAAAACATAGACATTAATGAGCAGGAAATATCATCCGAAGAGCTCGTCAAACCCATCCAGCGCATTAACGAGACAATGCGCCCACATGGCTTAGAATTCGAATTAAGCGAAGTAACATCACGCGTGATCACGCGGGTCATAGATAGGGAGTCTGGCGACGTCATACGCCAGATCCCAGCAGAAGAAGTACTCAAAATTGCCGAGCGACTTGAAGAAATGCAGGGACGAATAATCTCAATTGAAGCCTAATGCGTGACGTAGACAACCCTACACTTGCATGTTCATAACATCACGATATGCAGATACCAAACGATTGCGAACCTGAAGCCCCATTTGAAACGCAACGCTGGCCTTCTGCATGTCAACCATCACGTCATTGAGCTGCAAATCAGGATCACCCGCCTGAAAAGCCATCGCCTGACTGTTAGCCGTCTGCTGAAGTCGGTTAATGCGCTGAATCGAGGCCTGCAGCTCACCGCCAAAACCGCCCTGCCCGACAGCCGCTGACGCCTGCGCACCACTAAGGGGCTGCGTGGATGCCGCTTGGGTCGCCATGCCTTGCATCTGCTGTAGCGCAGCCTGTATTGCGGGAGTACTCATACGCTCACCTCAATTCGCAAAAAATATCTAATGCAAAAAGCCTAACACCAAAGCGCCCCGCCTCATACGGACAAATGCGCATAAAAAGCGAAGCTTATCGTTCCTTTATGCTCGACTAGTCACCGGATAATGACTGTCATCACAATTCCGCCTCATCTTTTTGGCGGATAACCGCGATCGACGGATATAGCCTATGCCTTCTTTGGTGATGCGCCTGGGCCGACACCAGTTTTGCCTGCCCCTCTGGAGGGTCGCATGAGCGAAACCGGTGCAACGGCAGGCCGTCAAAACAGTACGAATCAAGCCGCTCCCCGCAGTGGAAATATCAATAGTGGAAGCACCGGTAGTGGAAACACCGAACGCGACACCAGCGGCTCAGCTTTTGAGCGTACGCTGAAACAGCTGCGTGGCAATCCGCTAGTCGCACTGCTTATCGCAGGCGCCGCCTCAATTGCTATTGTGGCGGCTCTATTTATGTGGGCCAGCAGTCCCGAGTACCGCGTGCTGTATAGCAACCTAAGCGAAGCTGATGGTGGCAGCATCATCAATGAGCTCGATACCCGCGGCATTCCTTACCAGTTCAGCGAAGGCGGCCAGGCATTAATGGTGCCTAGTGATCAAGTCCACACACTGCGCCTGCAGCTTGCTGAGCAGGGGTTACCCCGCGGGGGCAACCTTGGCCTTGAACTAATGGACAGCCAGGCATTTGGGATTAGCCAGTTTGCCGAGCAAATTAATTACCAGCGAGGTCTTGAAGGTGAGCTTGCGCGCTCAATCGAATCGCTGGGGCCGGTGGAAAGCGTGAGAGTGCACCTCTCCATGGCCAAGCCATCAGTCTTTATTCGCGACCGTGAGCCAGCTAAAGCATCCGTTGTGATGACTCTTTTACCGGGCCGGGTTTTAGGTGAAGGCCAGGTCAGCGCGATCGTTCATATGGTTTCGGGCAGCGTGCCTGACCTAGCCGCTGAAGATGTCACGGTGGTTAATCAGGATGGCCGACTGCTGTCTGCCGAGACAAGCAACGGTAATGACCTGGATGGTTCACAGCTTGAATATATTGTCGAGGTTGAGCGCTCTTACCAGCAGCGTATTGAGCATATTCTAACGCCCATCTTGGGTCGTGATAATGTGCGCGCCCAGGTTGCAGCGCAAATCGACTTCTCTCGACGCGAGCAGACCTCTGAACGCTACGGGCCCAATCAGCCCCCCAACGAAGCAGCCGTACGTAGCCGCCAGTTGAGCCTTACATTTGACGGTGAAGACCCATTGGCCACCGGCATTCCAGGCGCGCTGAGCAACACGCCGCCAGGCACACTGCCCTCCCCCATCAACCAGCCGGAGGGCGAGGAAGAGGATGCTAATCAGCAAGAGGATGTGCCCCCCGAAGCGTTGCGCAACTTGCGTCAGGATGACGTCATCAACTACGAAGTTGATCGCAGCATTGAGCATGTCCAGCATCGCCTTGGTCAGATAGAGCGGCTATCCGCCGCGGTGGTCGTAAACTACCGTTCGGAAATGAACGATGAAGGCGAGTGGGTCGACGTTGCGCTAACCGATGAAGAAATTGCCCAGATTGAGCGTCTAGTTCGTCAAGCAATGGGCTTCTCGCAACTGCGAGGCGATGAAGTGGAGGTCGTCAACTCTCCCTTCGCGCGCAGTGTCGAGGAAACCGCGGAGGTCGAATGGTGGAAAGATCCCAGCGTTCTGTCACTGGCTGGCAAGGTAGGTCGCTACCTATTGGTTGCCCTGGCGATTCTATTGCTCTACCTGCTGATTTTGCGCCCCTTAATTAAACGCTATACCCAAACACCGGTTATGGCGGCAGCAACGCCCGGCGGCACGCTGGCCGCCAGCGTAGGCGGTGAAGATGATGACGAAGAAGGCGAAGAGCCATCAGGCGAGAGCGATGAGACCTACGCCAAGCCGAAGCGTCGGCGTAAAACCTCACTCTATGAGCATAACCTCAATGACCTGCGTGAAATGGCTCAAGAAGACCCCCGCATGGTCGCGATGATCATTCGTAGCTGGATGAATGCCAATGAGTAGTTCAATTGCTGAAATGAACGGGGCTCGCAAGAGCGCCATCTTATTGCTTGCACTCGATGAAGACAGTGCCGCTGAGGTCTTTAAATACCTCGGCGCTGCGGAAGTGCAAGAAATCAGTATGGAGATGGCCCGGCTGAACCAGGTCTCCCATGACGACATGAAGGCGGTGCTCGAAGCATTCCATAAAGAGACCGAAGAGTTTGTAGCGCTTAATCTTAACTCCAGCGATCACATTCGCTCAGTGCTGACCAAAGCACTGGGCAGCGAACGCGCGACGAGTCTGATTGAAGATATTCTAGAGACCACTGGCAATAATTCGGGCATTGACGCGCTTAACCTCATGGAAGCCTCCATGGTGGCCGAACTCATTCGCGACGAGCACCCGCAAATTATCGCAACCATTCTAGTTCACCTGGATCGTCATCAAGCCTCCGACATCCTCGAGCTATTCGAGGAAAAACTGCGCAATGACGTGGTTCTTCGTATCGCTACTTTCAGCGGCGTTCAGCCCGCCGCACTGCAAGAGCTGACCGAAGTACTCACTAGCATGCTGGACGGTCAGAACCTCAAGCGCAGCAAAATGGGCGGCGTAAGAACCGCGGCCGAGATCCTCAACTTGATGAACTCCTCCCAAGAAGAGACCGCCATCGAGACCGTGCGTGCGCACAGCGAGGATTTGGCTCAGAAAATTATCGACGAAATGTTCTTGTTCGAGAATCTGCTCGACCTCGACAACCGCGCTATTCAAATGGTGCTCCAAGAAGTCGATACCAACTCGCTGGTGGTGGCCCTTAAAGGGGCTCAGGACGCCTTGGTGGACAAATTCCTGCGCAATATGTCACAGCGCGCTGCCGATTTAGTTCGTGAAGATATGGAAGCCCGCGGCCCGATCCGCGTCTCTCAGGTGGAAACCGAGCAGAAGGCTATATTGCAGGTCGTTAGGCGCTTAGCTGATTCTGGTGAAATCGTCTTGGCAGGTGGAGACGACGAGTATGTCTAATACTCACTCGCCGAAATTTGATCGCCATGGCGATTGGCGCCGCTGGCAAATGGAAGAACTGGCGTCCAAGAAGAGTAGCCATGCCTCAGAGGGCGAGGTACCCACGGCCCATCAACGCAAAGTACAGGCGGCACAAAAAGCGGCTGAACTGGCACGCCAACGTGAAGAGGATGAGCGCCAGGCACTGCACGAGCGTATTCGTCAGCAAGCCGAAAAAGAGGGCTATGACGCAGGCTTTGAGCAGGGTCGCAAAGAGGGGTGGGAAAAGGGGTTAGCAGACGCTGCCGAACAGGCCAAAAAAGAGCTAGAAGCACAAATCCACAAGACCGTTGCGCCGCTGGAAACACTGGGCAAACAGTTTTCAAATGCGCTTGAACGACTTGATGACACCATCGCCTACGACCTGGTTGAGTTAGCACTGGCCACCGGCAAACAACTTGCTAGCGATGCCCTACAGGACACACCTGAACAAGTTTTGGCCATTGTCCGCGAGCTTCTGCACACCGAGCCTCCCTTGGTAGGCCAGCAACGTCTTTGGCTTAACCCCGATGATCACGCTTTAGTAGAGGAGCACTTGGGTAATGAGCTCAGGGCCGCCAATTGGAAGCTCCAGCCTGATGACCAACTGGCCCGTGGCGGGTGCCGGGTAACCAGTGCTCAGGGTGAAATTGACGCAACCTTTGAAAGCCGTTGGCACGCTATTCAAGCCCAATCGCGCAAACGCGGTCTCAATTCTCCACCCTCCTCTAACGTCCCTTCATCCTAGGCGGATACGCTATGGCAGATACCACCTGTCCCCATCAACATCGCTGGAATAAGGCATTGCGACGCACGCAGCAGCGTGTTAGCCATCTGCCTCGCTACCGCAATAACGGCCGCGTCATTCGTGCGACGGGAATGGTGATTGAAGTGGTTGGGCTACGTGTGGCGGTGGGTAGCGCCTGTCGGATTGAATTGCCGGGCAGCGACGGTCGCTTGTCCGACAGCGATAGGCATGCCGAAGCGGAAGTCGTCGGCTTTTCTGGTGATAAGCTATTCCTGATGCCCTTGGAAGAGGTCATAGGGCTAATGCCTGGCGCTCGCGTCGCGCCTCTTGATGAAAGCGGCAACAACAGTGCCCGCCGCTTCCCGATGGGCGATAGTCTGCTGGGCCGGGTACTGGATGGCAATGGCAATCCGCTTGATGATCGGGAGGGCATCGATGAGATACCTCGAGCAACACTCAGCTCGCCGCCGCTTAATCCGCTTTCTCGCGCGCCAATTGATGCGCAAATTGACGTAGGCATTCGCGCTATTAATGCGCTGCTTTGCGTAGGTCGCGGTCAGCGTATGGGGCTATTTGCAGGCTCCGGTGTGGGCAAGTCAGTATTGCTAGGCATGATGGCACGCTACACCAAGGCCGACGTCATTGTGGTGGGCTTGATTGGTGAGCGGGGCCGTGAAGTACAAGACTTTATCGATAACATTTTGGGCCCTGAGGGTCGACGGCGTGCTGTCGTCGTCGCCGCCCCCGCTGATACCTCACCGCTACAGCGCTTACAGGGTGCCGCGTATGCGACTCGCCTGGCAGAAGGTTTTCGTGACGAAGGTCGTGATGTCCTGCTGATCATGGATTCGTTAACCCGGTACGCCATGGCACAGCGGGAAATTGCCCTGGCCATTGGTGAGCCACCCGCTACTAAAGGTTATCCGCCGTCGGTTTTTGCAAAGCTGCCCGGCTTAGTGGAGCGCGCAGGTAATGCTGAGCGTGGTGGTGGTTCCATTACGGCGTTTTATACCGTGCTAACCGAGGGCGATGATCAACAAGATCCTATTGCCGATTCTGCTCGCGCCATTCTAGACGGGCATATCGTGCTGTCGAGAACGCTAGCGGAAGCAGGTCATTATCCGGCCATCGATATTGAAGCTTCAATTAGCCGCGCAATGACCTCCATCGCCTCAGCCGATCAGCTTCAGGAAGCGCGAGTGTTCAAACAGCTCTTCTCGCGCTACCAGCGTAACCGGGATCTTATCAGCGTGGGGGCCTACAGCCCTGGCCATGATCCCCAGCTCGACGAAGCAGTGAAACGCTTTCCATCGTTGGAAAACTTCCTTCAACAGAATATTGATGAGTGTGCAACGCTTGTCGATGCTCGCCAAGCGCTGCACGCACTGGTAGGAGGACGCACATGAGCACTTCCCAGCTCGAAATGTTAACCGACTTAGCCAGAGGTGCCCGCGACCAAGCGGGTAAAGTACTGGCACAAGAGCGACAAACGGAGCAACAAACGACCGCTCAGTTACAGTCGCTACTGAGCTATCGGGCGGAGTACGCTGAGCGCTTGCAGAAAGCGATGCGTGACGGCATTGACCCTGCCACTATGTACAACTATCAGCAGTTCTTAGCCTCTTTGGACGCGGCCCTAAGCCGCGCTCGACAAGCGTTAGCGTCTCAACAGGCAAGCGTTGAACAGAGTAAAAAGAACTGGCAACAAGAGCAGCGAAAGCTCTCTTCCTACGATACACTGGCGTCGCGTCGACTACTTGAAGAGCACCGCCGCAGTGAACGTCATGAACAAAAAACTAACGATGACTTGGTGACAAGCCGCGCGGCTCGTCAGCATAACGACACTCCGCATTAGCGGGGCCAGGGAACTGAACATGAACATTCACCAGTTGCTTTCGGTCAGCCAAAATTCGCCTCAGACGCAGTCTCAAGGCACTTTCGGCCAACAAGACACAGCTAAGGGCGTATTTCATCAAACGCTGTTGCAAGCGTCTGGCGCTCAGCGATTATCAGCGTCTGCTTTCAGTGAAGCTGCTGCTTCTCATACGCCGCGATCGCAAGCTCAGCTAAATGAACTCAGCTCTCTTTTGTCGGATGCATCAGCTGACGATGTAGAAAATTTGAGTGAAGTCCTGCAAACCCTGGGACTGGATGTCAGTGAGCGCGATTTGTCTGAATTATTGGCTCAGTTGCAACAGCCGAGCTCAGAGGTCAGCCTAGAAACGCTAGGTCTAGATGCTGGAGAAGCATTGACTCCCCTTGACGAAATTGCCGGCCGTCTCGCGCTAATGGCATCTTTTACGGAAAGCAGGCCTGAGTTGGCTTCACCCGCTGCCCCAGCCACGCTGGAAGCAATCGCTGAACAGTTAAATATTAGTCAATCGGAAGCGGCACAGCTGGTCGATTCCAAGGGACTCAAGACAATTGCCCAGTATCTAAGTATGGATAAAAGTGGGCCTGGGCAGTCTATCGACCCAGCCGCGCTGGAAGCCATTGCCGATCAGTTAAATATTAATCAAACGGATGCTGCGCAGCCTATCGTCCCAGCAGAGCTGAAGGTCGTCGCTGAGCAGTTAAATATTAGTCAAACGGAAGCAGCACAGCTTGCCTCCGCGCTAAATGCGCTGGCTGGTCAGCTACAAAGTGCCTCCCCCCAATCAGCAGAGTCGGCTCAGTTAACCAATGTCCGCTCGCCTGTTGCCGAGCTCCAGGCAGCCCTAAGGCCACAACCTGATACTTTCTTTGCTCAAATGAACACTGGTAATGCAGCTCAGCAGATTAACTCTCCCACTGCAGCCACCCAGATCAGCAGCGAAGCCCTAATGTCCGCTCTATTGACAGGAGACGGGGCTTCGAAAGCAAGCCCAAGCAGTGAGCACTTACTTACTGGATTATCGTTAAATACCGGCAGCAGTCCGTTAGCTACATCGCAATCTACCCAAGGCTTTTCGCCCAATGTCACACCGACAGCGGCCACTTTAGCGACACCTGTCAACAGCCCCGCCTGGCCACAACAGTTGAGCCAGCAGTTAGTACAGATTTCACAGCGTGGTGGCGAACAGCACGTTCAGATGCAATTAAACCCTGCAGAATTAGGGCCGCTGTCTATCTCCCTGAAGTTTGGTGAACAGGGGGCGCAAGCGCACTTTTTGTCCGCCCATGCCCAGGTACGCCAAGTGCTCGAACAAGCGATTCCCCAGCTGAGGGAAGCGCTGGCTGAGCAAGGCATTTCGCTAGGCGAGACATCGGTTGGCGAACAGCGTGACCCCAACGAGCAGGCTTTTGCTCAATCAGGCGGCAAACAGGGTGCCGAGGCTGGGAGCGGCAACGGCGATATAGGCTTGGATGAATCACTTACCCAAAGCACCGAGCGCAGCCCGCTAAGACTGGATGGGCGGGTCGATCTATACGCCTAAGCATTGACAGAGTGCATGACCATTCTAGAACTACGTCGATTAATACGCTCATAAATACGTACGTGAAATAGCTAAACCAAAAGATAGGCTTGCCAAATAAGCCTGTTCATTTCATCACCAGCATGCGCTTTAGGCATAATACATTGCTAGTGATACGCATGGAGTTCACAGGAATCGCAAATGGCAGAAAAAAGCGGCGGGTCAAAAAAACTGCTCTGGATAATGATCATCCTGGTCTTGCTGTCGTCAGCAGGCGCAGCGGCAGCTATTTATATGGTAATGGATCAGCGTGATGACGGTTCAGAAGACGCTGAGATGCAGCAAGCGATGGAGCGCGAGCCGCCTATTTTTATGCGTATTGAACCCTTTACCGTCAATCTTGCCGATGACAGTTATGGTTCACGCTTGCTCTATACAGGCGTGACTCTTCGTGTGGGTGATGAAGAGAGTAAAACCATTCTAGAAGAGCATATGCCTCAAGTGCGCAGCCGTTTGCTGATGCTGCTATCCGGCAAGCAGGCTGATGAACTTACTTCCCCGGAAGGTAAGCAGCAGCTTGCACAAGCGATTGTTGATCGACTCAACGTCCCGCTGACGGAGAATCAGCCGCCACTTGATTTGCGTGAAGTTTTATTCACCGAATTTATTGTGCAATAACCTCGGGAACTGGAGCCGTTCATGTCACAGGACGATCTACTGTCCCAGGAAGAAATAGATGCCCTGCTAAAGGGCGTTAGTGGAGACGATGAGCCATCGGCTTCATCTTCCCATGCGTCAGATGAAGCCCGGGTTCGCCCTTACGATCCGTCGACCCAGCATCGCGTTATTCGTGAGCGTTTGCATGCGCTTGATTTTATCAACGAGCGCTTTGCTCGCTACTTTCGTACTGGCCTGTTTAACCTACTGCGGCGTAGCGCGGACATTACCGTCGAGTCAGTTCGCTATCAAAGCTTTAGCGAGTTCTCACGTAATGTTCCCGTGCCTACCAACCTGAACATTGTGTCGATGAAGCCACTGCGGGGTTCAGCACTCGTCGTATTCCCCCCCAATCTCGTTTTTATGGTGGTGGATAACCTTTTCGGTGGTGACGGTCGTTTTGTCACTAAATCGGACGGCCGGGAGTTCACTAATACTGAACAGCGTATTATCCAGCGCCTGCTCAATCTCGCTATTGAGGCATACCAAGAGGCCTGGAAAGTCGTTTATCCGCTGGATGTCAGTTTTTTACGCTCAGAAGTGCAATCAAAGTTTGCCAACATTACCAACTCACCCAATGAAATTGTGGTGAACACCAAGTTCAACATTGAAGTGGGCAACCTATCTAGCAATTTTCAGATATGCATGCCGTACGCCATGATTGAGCCGCTACGCGACTTACTAGCTAACCCAATTAATGACAGCAATCACGACCAAGACGGCAGTTGGTCACGCCGAATGGCAAGTGAGCTGCGTCAGTCGGAAGTGGAGCTAGTCGCTGAATTTGCTCAGATACCCAGCCGTATCGCCCATGTGATGGGATTGAAAAAAGGCGACGTGCTGCCGTTAGACATTCCAAGTTCAATCACCGCAAGCGTTGACGGGGTGCCCGTCATGGAGTGCGAGTACGGAAGTCAACGTCAACAGCATGCACTGCGTGTGTTACATATGATTGACCATGCCGCTATGAATAATGCATCGTCCAAGGACTTCATTAAAGGGTCTACGCGACAGAAAGCCAAGGAATCCAAAGCATGACTGATCCCAATAAGCCTGATCAGAACGTCTCTGACGACGATTGGGCGGATGCCATGTCCGAGCAAGAAGAACCCACCTCCAGCGCCGATGCTGCCAGCGAAGAGGAAGATCCTTGGGCAGCCGCAATGGCGGAACAAGAAGCTGCTGAAGAGAGCGAAGAAGAGACAGCTGCTGCCCCAGAAGAGCCCAAAGCCCCTGCAGCGAAAGCGGCAAGTGAGGATATCTTCCGTCCGTTGAGCCCAGACAGCGGCTCTTCCCAGGCGCGTGAGCTTGAGATGATCATGGATATCCCGGTGAAGCTCACCGTGGAACTCGGCCGTACAAAGCTAACTATTAAGCAGTTACTGGAGTTGGCACAAGGGTCTGTTATTGAGCTTGAAGGACTCGCCGGAGAGCCGATGGATATCTTGATTAACGGCTACTTGATTGCTCAAGGCGAAGTTGTTGTGATCGAAGATAAGTACGGCATTCGGATTACTGAAATCATCACGCCTTCTGAACGTATTCATAAATTGAACCGATGAGCGTTGCAACCTCTTCGGCGCAGAATGGTTCGCTCGATGCACTAGGTAACGGTGGCGAGGCATTGGTAGGGATGGCCGTTTTGGGCAAGACTGCCGCGGCTTTAGCTCTCGTTATTGCGATCATTTTAATCTGTACAGCGCTTTTAAAGCGCTGGAGCAACCATACCACTCGCCATGGCGCCCACCTGCGCATTGTGGGCAGTACGGCTGTGGGAAATCGTGAGCGTATCGTGATTGTTGAAGTAGAAGATACCTGGTTGGTTGTTGGAGTGGGAGGTGGCCGAATTACTAAACTCCACGAGCGCCCGGCCCCTGAAGAGCGCCCGCCAACCGCATCAGCTCCGCCTTCCTCACGCTTTGCGCGTCGTTTATCCAAAGCGCTAGCCGCAGGCCGTCGCGACTCGTCTGCGCCCACCGATCCACATCAGACGCCATGAGGTACCGGATGCACCTTTTTTGGCCCTGTGTTTTGAAGAACCTTTTTTTGAAGAGCCATGTTTTGAATAGCAAAACGGCTAAACCGTTCATGATGTGGCTTGTGTTTGCTGTCGCGTGTTTTATAGCCAGCCCTGTGCATGCACAACAGATTCCCGGCATTATTTCTCAGCCGCTTGATGACGGGGGCCAGCAGTGGTCATTGTCGCTGCAAACCCTGCTTTTCCTAAGTTCTCTAGCGTTTTTGCCCTCCATGCTGCTGATGATGACGAGCTTCACTCGTATCATCATTGTGCTTAGCCTGTTGCGGACAGCGATGGGCACCCAGGCAACGCCGCCCAACCAAGTGCTGTTAGGGATAGCGCTGTTTTTAACTTTTTTTATCATGTCACCCGTATTGGCCCAGGTATATGACAACGCCTGGGTGCCGCTGACTAATGAGACGATAAATTTTGAAGAGTTTTTACTGCTGGCTCAGGATCCATTTCGGGAATTTATGCTCGCTCAAACCCGAGAGCCGGATCTGGCACTGTTTGTTCGCCTAGCCGATGTGGGCCCCATGCAAGGCCCGGAAGAACTGCCAATGCGTGTCTTGCTGCCCGCCTTTGTCACCAGTGAACTAAAAACGGCCTTTCAAATCGGCTTTACCATTTTCATTCCGTTTTTGATCATTGACCTCGTGGTGGCCAGCACGTTGATGGCATTGGGGATGATGATGGTTCCGCCCATCACTATCTCATTACCTTTTAAACTGATGCTGTTCATTTTAGTGGATGGCTGGCAGCTTATTATTGGCTCGATGGCAGAAAGCTTTTACATGATATAGCGCGTTATACCGCACATTGTTTATACAGCCCACAGGAACCCAGCTATGACACCCGAGATGGTGATGAGCATTGCTTATCAAGGAATGCGAGTAACGCTTCTGCTTGCTGGCCCCATGCTGTTGGCGGCGCTATTCACCGGCCTTATCATCAGCTTATTTCAAGCCGCGACTCAGATAAATGAAATGACACTAACCTTTATTCCTAAAATTCTGGCTGTGTTCGCGGTGTTGGTATTAGCAGGCCCATGGCTGATTGGCTTAATTACCGATTTTACTCACCGCCTATTTACTAATATCCCCAGTATGGTGATGTAGCGCTATGGTGGAAGTCACTTTCGCACAGCTGCAAGGGTGGCTAGTGGCTTTTTTATGGCCGTTTGCGCGCATTACAGCTTTCATGGCAGCGTCGCCTCTATGGGGCCACTCCAGCGTTCCCAACCAAGCCAAAGTAGGTTTGGCAGCCTTAATTGCCATTGTCATCGCGCCGATTTTACCAGCTATGCCGGATATAGCTGTAATGTCCTGGGCAGGCGTGGGGATTATGATCGAACAGATTCTAATCGGCTTGGCGATGGGGCTCGTCATGCATATCATGTTTGCGGTTGTTCAAGCGGCGGGGGATTTTATCGGTCTGCAAATGGGCCTAGCGTTTGCGAGCTTTTTTGATGCTTCGAGTGGTACCAACATTATGGTGCTCTCACGCATTCTCTACATGATCACTCTGCTCATGTTTTTGGCCATGAATGGTCATCTGATGGTGCTTGAAACCTTGATTATGAGCTTCCAAACGCTGCCCATTGGCATTGGGACGTTCAACCCAGATGCGTTTATTTTGTTATCTCGTTATGCGGGCACGATTTTTGCGTCGGGAATGTTATTGGCGCTACCATTGGTGGGATCCTTGCTGACCATCAACCTGGCGCTGGGCATACTGAACCGTTCTGCCCCCCAGCTCACCGTCTTCAATATTGGCTTTCCTACCTCTCTTATCGTGGGGCTAATATTAATGATGGTGCTCATGACCGACATTAACCGCTTTCTACAGCGGTTGTTTACGCAAGGCCTAGAGTTTATGCAGACGTTAATCGAAACGATGGCGCCCTTAAACTAACAAACCCATGCTGTAGGTGAAAGGTTTCACATAAGCATGGGTTAAAGTTTGTTTGAGCAATACGCAAAGTGATCAAGCAATAGCAAAAAGCGGATCTATTACATATAGTTCAACAGCGATAAGCCTTTAATATCCACAAACGTTTTCTGTGCCGCTTGCAAACCCACTTGACGCAAGCTGTATTCAGAAATGGCCTCGGCATAATCAAGGTCTACCAAATCAGATAACGTCTCCGTATAGTTCATCATCCTATTGCCCCCTACAACATCCACAACGTCAAGCTCATTAACCCGTGCCCCTACTGAAGCCAGCACCGTTGAAACATTATCTAGCGCATTATCCAAATCACGCATTGAGGTATTCAGGGTATTACGCAGGTCAGCTTTTTTAGCGTCGGTGTCGGCCGGATTTTCCAAAACGCGAATGGCTTCTTCCATGCTACGGAAGAGATTGGGCTCGCGTTGTTCGCCACCTGCTTGCGCGACTAGAATCGAGTCTCCAGCAGCAGGCGTACCTTCTAAATCAATTGACACACCGCCGTAGGTTACTTGCTGAGCAGAGTCGCCCAAATTACCTGTATAACCTTCAGTTTGAACTGCATTCCAGTCAGTGCCATCAAATGTCTCGATGTCGAATGTATCAGCAGGGGTGTTAAAGGTTATACGGAAATCTGTTCCATAATCTGCATCATTAACATCGCGTATCTGCGGCCCGCGAAATGTCACATTGCCACTATTCAGACTGCCGTCATCTTTCTTTGCTTCTGCCACGTAGCCGGCACTGCTAGGTACGCTTTTGAAAATGGTGTCGCCATTGTCCGCGACCTTGACCAACCGCGTAGAGTCGATTCGCTGTTCGCGTACATTAAAGTCCCCTTGATACTGCACGTTACCGCTGGCATCTTTCGTGAAGGGCTGAGCACTGTCTTTATAGCCGCCAAACAGATAGCGCCCGTTACCATCGGTGGCATTGGCCTGACCGATCATCGTTTCATAGATGCCTTTGAGCTCGCTGGCAACGGACTCACGGTCAACGTCACTTAACGTATCGCTAGAGGCCTGAACCAGACGTCCTTTTGCGCTATCAATTGCATCGACAATACTTCTCAAAATGCTATCAGTTTGTGATAGCGAGTTGCGCGCAGAAATGCGTGAATCAGCATATTGCTGAGTAATCGCTTGTGACTGATCCACGCCCACTGCACGCGATGCTGCCTGCGGGTCATCAGAAGGATTAACTACACGCCGACCACTGGCAATCTGCTGGCTGACCTTCGACAGATTGCCCTGCTGACGGTTTAAGGACGCGGTACTCTGCTCAAACATGGTAACAGTACTAATACGCATAATTTATGCTCCTAAATTAGCCACGCAGGTTCAAAATGGTGTCTAAAAGCGACCCCGCCGTATCTATGACACGCGCATTAGCTGCATAGTACTGCTGATATTGAAGGAGATTAGCCAACTCTTCATCCAAGTTGACACCAGACTCTGACTGTTGCACTGCACGGAGCTGATCAGTCAAGCCTTGTCGCGCCTCCAAATTAACCTGCGTGATATTAGTCCGGTTACCCACATCACTGACCATTGATGCGTACGCACCACTTACCGAGGCACGTCCGCCGACAACATCCTTACTTTGCAGATTTTGCAGAGCCAGAGCGTTGCGGTTATCGCCTGAACTAGCATCACTAAGGCTGATATCCAGGCTAGCTGTACTACCTGTCTCAGGAAGTGTATCAAGGGTAAAGCTAAGACCGTCAATAGTGACGATATCACCTTCTGCCAGGGTGTCCGTTCCTGGAGTAAAAGGCTCGCCATTTCGGGTGACGGTTGCCGCTGGAGTAACTGACAAGCCACCGGCATCGTCAACTTCTATCTCATATTCGTCATTGGTGGCAAAAGCACCGCTTGCAGCACTTAGTTGACTGATATCCAAGTCACCTTCACGTTCAACCAAGCTAGCTGCCGCAATCTTATCGAGGTCGGCGATACGCGTATCCATACCGCCAGCAGCGCGACGCACCGGCTGGATTTCAAAACGATCACCGCCTGCGACAGAATTACCGCTGTTAAACGCAACCGTTACGCCGCCAAAGGTGATTTCACCCTCGCCAGCTGCAGCATCCCATTCAGATAGATCAACAAAGTCAGCATCATCAGGATCCGTGCTATCAAGCACGTCACCAGTATCATTACGCGTTACAGTAGGAGTGCCAGACGCATCGAATGAAACGGTGTAATCCGTGGCACGCAGTTTATCGACGGTTGCTGGGTCGAACTCTATCGACGTCAGCAGATTCGGGTCGCTGTTGCTTGTATAACCATAACCCTGAGGAGAGCGGGTCGCGAAGAAGTTTTCCCCTTGGTCACCGTTAAGATCCACTCCCTGTTTGTGCTGCTCATTGAAAGCAGTCGCTAAGGAGACAGCGAGTTGGCCAATTTGGTTTTGGGTTTTATCCAGCGTTTCTGAACGGAAAGCCATTAATCCGCCCAAGGTTCCGCCCGTTATCGTTGATTCATCCAGCTGAACCGAATTACCGCCACCATCAATATAACCCACAACGGTACGCTGAGGATCGTAATCAGCCTGTCTAGCTTCTAGCTTAAAGGTATCCGCCCCTGTCACCAGCGGCTGCCCGTTAGGCAAACTAATATTGTAAGTTTTGCCATCCTGTATATTCAGGCGCAGATCCATGCGCTCATTGAGCTCAGAGACAAGATGATCGCGCTGATTAAGCAGGCTATTGGGTGCTTCTCCCGTACGCGCTCGAGCCAACGCAATTTCTTTATTTAATCCGGCAATTTGCTCAGTAGTGTTATTGATTTGAGTAACTTCATCTTTAATTTGCCCGTTTATGTTGCCCTGCATATCTTGCAGATAGCCGTCAAAAGAACGGAACTGGGCACTCAACGTATTAGCGGTACCGAGTACCCCCTGACGTGCAGCCGGGTCAGATGGAGCACTGGCTAAATCTTCTATTGAGGAGAAGAATTTTTGCATTAACGGAGATAAACCCGCTTCTCGGTCTGCCAGCAGGCTATCGATCTGTGACACTTGCTGATTGTACGTTGATAAAGCACTTGACTGTGTTTTGGCGTTATTTAACTGGCTGGCCACGTAAGTGTTGAACTGCCTTTCAATATCATTGACCTTCACGCCTTTACTGCCAGCGCTACCCTCGCCAAGCATGGTAATCTGGCGGTTGTAGCCAGGCGTTAACATATTGCTGGCATTGTTACTAACAGTATTCAGGGCATTCTGTGCGGCATTGAGGCCGCTTAAGCCGATCGAAAACATGCTCATGGTTCAATTCCTTAGGCCGATACCTATCATTACTTCAATTATCGGCGCTGCACAGAAAAACTTGAGGAAAGGGCTAGCGAGCGTCAGCCAGGAAATTTCCCTCAGCGTTAAGCGGCCCCATGGTATTCATCACTGCGACTAACTTTTCAGCGTAGAGCGGATCAGTTGCATACCCACCTGCCTGCAGCTCACGCGCGGCCTGCTCAGCGGTGGGTGCTTGAACAACCCCAGCATAGCGAGGGTTATTGCCGATTAGGCTGGCATAGTCAGTAAAAGCGTGTTCAAACGAGTCGTAGACACGGAAGGTGTCAACCACCTGCGTTCGCCGCCCATTAATATACTCATGAGTCACAATATCGGTGGTTTCACCCTGCCAATGGCTACCGGCTTTGATACCAAACAGGTTATGACTATTGTTGCCATTGCGAGTCGCAATTTCGTGCCGTCCCCAGCCTGTTTCTAACGCCGCCTGGGCCAAAATGAGTTCAGCAGGAACGCCGGTGGACGCACTGGCCGCTTGAGCGGGTGCCGCTAACGTTTGAATAAACTGATCTACGTGAGCAGAGGCCGTCGTTTGCGCTAGCGGGTTTAGCGCAGATTCATCCACCGCTCTACCCTTCTCGACACCTTGGCGAATGGCCTCTAGCTCGGCTAAGAATCGACCGCTGCCCTGCTCATGCTGGGTTTCAATCGTGTCAGGATTAGCCGCGAATGAATCGTCAAGCACATGCGGGGTGCCGCGGGGAATACCGGCTATCAATGCTTGCAACTCTTGATCCGCATCTGGCCGCGCTTTTGAGATGGCTCCTTGGCGCTCCAGTTGCTCAACAAGCACATCTGCAAGGCCCATTCCACGCGAAGCCATCACCTGTGACCACTGTTGATCCAGCATCGATTGATAGGTATCCGTCGCACTACTGTTCATCAGTCCTGAACTGGGTGTCGCGTCACGCATACTCTTCATCATCATCTGAATAAATAGCGCTTCAAACTGCTGGGCTGCACCACCCACACCAGCCTCAGGATCGACTCGTGCATTGTGTTGGAGCCGCTGAAAGCCGTTCATGTCCAGGGCGAACTGACTGGTCATATCACTCGCGCTCATTAAATGACCTCCAGTTCTGCACGTAGCGATCCCGATGCTTTTAACGCCTCCAGAATCGACATCAAGTCTTGAGGGGTAGCGCCCAACGCATTCAATGCATTGACCACTTCGTTGAGCTGGGCACCCTCTACAATTTGCAGATAAGCCTCTTGCTGCTCAATATCAATATCTGCGTCGGGCACCACAACCGTTTCGCCCTCGCCAAACGGATTCGGCTGGCTAACGCCAAACTGGGTATCAATCATGATAGACAGACTGCCGTGAGCTACGGCTGCTTCACGCAGTGTGACGGCACTGTTCATCACTACCGAACCGGTACGTGAGTTCAGCACAACGCGTGCCGGAGCCTCCGTAGGTGTGACCTGAACGTTTTCAATGCGTGCCATAAAGTTGACCCGCGCATTATCATCAGTAGGACCGTCAAGGGCGATTACTCGGCCATTACGTGCATATGCCACCGACTGGCCAAACTCGTTATTGATCGCCGTTACCATGCGCTGAACGGTGCCAAAATCAGAGTCGTTAAGCTGTAATTCAAGCATGCCACCATTGCCACCTAGGTTAAGCGGCACTTCCTTCTCAACCAGTGCGCCATTGGGAATACGCCCCGATGCCTGCTGATTGATTTGCACACTACTGCCACCCGCTTGGGCGCCAGCGCCGCCCACGAGCATGTTGCCCTGGGCAATAGCATAGGTATCACCATCGGCCCCCTTTAAAGGTGTCATCAACAGCGTGCCGCCGCGCAAGCTACGTGCGTTGGCTATCGACGAAACGACTATATCTAGACGCTGGCCCGGCATTGAGAACGGCGGGAGATCAGCGGTCACCATCACCGCAGCTACGTTGCGCAGTTGCAAGTTCGTGCCTGCAGGCACGGTCACCCCAAGCTGGGACAACATATTAGTCAGGCTTTGGCTGGTAAAGGGCGCCTGGGTCGTTTGGTCGCCGGTACTGTCGAGGCCGACGACCAAGCCATAGCCGACCAGTTGGTTATCTCGAACGCCGGCAAAGCTCGCCAGTTCACGAACGCTTTCCGCCTGAACAGGCATAGCCAGCGCGCACATTAGCGCTAAGGTGGTCAGTTGAATAAGCCCGGCGTTGATGGCTTGCCGACAATTAATCCACACATTTCTTAACCGCATCACGATAACCCGCTGTCCCGCGTTCATTGGTCGACCTGCCATTGAAGGGCCTGCCTGGCGTAGCTCTGTCATTGATGGCTCCCCATAGAGCTAGAACGGCGAGACGTTTAAGAAGAAACGTTGTAGCCAACCCATGTGCTGCGCTTCATTAATATAGCCGTCACCGACGTACTCAATCCGCGCATCCGCTACCTGAGTGGAAGGAACGGTGTTTTGAGCGGTAATCGTACGTGGGTTAACCACGCCGGAAAAACGAATAAACTCAGTACCTTGATTGATGGCAATTTGCTTCTCGCCACGCACACGTAAATTGCCGTTATTCATTACTTCTAACACCGAAACCGTGATAGTACCGGTAAAGGAGTTATTGGCCTGCGACCCGCCACTACCGGTAAAGTCGTTTTCACCTGAAATATCAAAGCCATATTCTGCAAGCGTATCAAGGACATCAGGCAACTGTGTTAACTCCAGGCTAGCGCTACCGCTACGCCCTGCATTGGATTGCGAATTTTTGCTCGCACTGACCTCCTCATCCAACACAATGGTCAAGATGTCGCCCATGGCGCGCGGCCGACGATCTTCAAAAAGTGGCTGATAACCTTGCCTAGCCTGGTAAATAGAGCCATTGGGGATGGGTGGCGGGCGATCAACAATGCTGATCTGCTCTTGCTCACCCACCACTGAAGCTCTTGGAACTTGAGCGCAGCCGGCTACAACCAATAAAAAAAGCACCAGTCCTACTAGCGCAATACGACGTGACATGTGGTGCAACTCCAGCATAACGCAACCTATAAGTAAGCCCGGTGAGTAACAACCGTTACAGCTGGCTTAAGCGTGCCAACATTTCATCGCTAGTGGACACCGCTTTGCTATTAATTTCATAGGCTCGCTGGGTCTGAATCATATTGACCATCTCTTCAACAACATTGACGTTAGATGTTTCAACATAATTTTGAAACAACCGTCCTGCTCCATTAGCACCCGGAATGTTTTCATTGGGCGCACCAGAAGCTCCCGTCTCCAGGTAGAGGTTACCGCCGATGCTTTGCAAACCTGCTGGATTAATAAAGGAACTGACGGTTATTTGCCCCACCTGATTGTCGACCGCGACACCAGGCTGACTAACGCTCACCGTACCGTCTTCACCGATACTCACTGACAGAGCATTAGCCGGCAAAAAGATAGCGGGCTCAATCGGGTAACCGTTGGCGGTTACCATTTGCCCGTTTTCATTGAGCTGAAAACTACCGTCACGGGTATAACCCGTCGTTCCGTCAGGCATCAAGACTTTAAAAAAGCCTTGGCCATTGATGGCCAGATCGCGGGAGTTGCCGGTTTCCTCCAGCCCACCCTGGGTATGCAGGCGCTCCGTGGCCACAGCACGCACACCGGTACCGATCTGCATGCCTGATGGCAGACGATCCTGAATATTATTCTGAGCGCCGGGTTGACGCATATTTTGATATAGCAGGTCTTCAAACACCGGACGTGAGCGTTTGAAACCATTGGTGCTTACGTTAGCTAGGTTGTTCGAAATCACGTCTAGCTTTGTTTGCTGCGATTCCAAACCGGTTTTAGCGGTCCACAATGACTTAATCATAATTAAACTCCCTTGGCCGACTGATTAGCATCAGTGCTGAATGACCAACATTAACCTTGAATGGACAGGATGCCGTTGGCACGCTGGGCGTTTTCGTCGGCCGTACTCAGCACTTTCATCTGCATATCGTAGCGGCGTGCAACATCGATCATCGAGATCATGGCATCGACAGCACTAACGTTGCTGCCTTCGAGCGCACCGCTTACTAACGTGGCATTTTCGTCGGCGGGCAAGGCACCGGGGACACCTTCTTCGTTAGGGGGCGCGCGAAACAGGCCGTCTTCACCACGGGTTAAATCCCCCTCTTCAGGCGTCACCAGTTTAATGCGGCCTACCTCGACCAACGCTTCGGGTCCAACACCTTCAGGGATGGCACTAATTGTCCCGTCAGCACCAATTGAGACCTGTGCCCCTTGCGGGATGGCGATGGGCCCACCATCGCCCAGCACAGGACGCCCCACACTAAGTAGCACGCCGTCACTATCGATCTGCAGATCGCCACGGCGGGTATAGGTTTCAGTACCGTCATCTGCTTGCACCGCCATCCACGCGTCGTCCTGCATCGCGACATCAAGGGTGCGGCCAGTATACTCAACTGGCCCCTGAGAAAAGTCACTGCCCGGCGTGGTGGTTACCGCCGAGGTACGCGTTGCCAGTAAGGCCTCGCCTTGCACAGGCACCGAGCGAGCAGCCTGTAGCTGTCCGCGAAAACCGGTGGTGGTTACATTCGACAGGTTATTACTCACCACTGACTGCTGATCCATGGTGTGCTTAGCACCGCTCATGGCGGTATAGATCATTCGATCCACGGTACTGACTCCTTACCTAAATGACCGATCATTAAAGGTTAATAATGGTCTGCAGGAGCTCGTCCTGGGTACTGATAGTTTGTGAGTTGGCCTGGTAGGCCCGTTGGGCAACGATCATATCGACTAGCTCGCGAGCCATATCGACATTGGACGTTTCAACTGCACTTGGCTCAATTAAGCCACGCAGACCGGTACCCGGCGCACCTACCAGTTCCTGACCTGAGCTACCGGTAGCAGTCCAAAGATTATTCCCCTCAGGTTTTAATCCCTCTGGGTTACGGAAGCTGGCTAGTGCTACTTGGCCCGCGGCACGCGACTGTTCGTTAGCGTAATTACGCATCACGGTGCCATCGTCTTCAATGGTAATCCCCACTAAAGATCCCGAAGAATAACCATTCTGGGAAATAGATTTGGGATCTGATTGTTCTGCAAACTGTGTAGAGCCTTGAAAATCAACTGCAATATTTAAGTCGGTAAAAATTGGGCCGAACTCATTGGCGCCAGCTCCCTCGACGTTAAAGCCAGCATCAGTGCTGTCAATATCATTGATCGCGGTAGGTGCACCATCAACGAGCTTACCGTTTGTATCGAAGGCTAGTGTTCCGAGGTCAAAATTATAGGCTTCTGCGTCGCTAGGCCCCCCTGTTAGGCGACCTTGAACCTGCCACTGATTGGGCGCAGCATCATCTTTAATAAAGTACATAGATAAGTTACGTGCATTACCTTGCGAATCATAAACAGTGGCATTCGTTGAGAAGCTATAGGTAGTGTTATCAGTCGGATCAAACACATAACCAGCAGCAGCGGTATCTATACCCGCCTCACCTGAGTCCAGGTTGACCTCTACCGATAGTTCGTTTGTGGCACTCGCCGCAAGGGCTTCGGAATCGACCGTTAAGGGAGTAACATCACCACCTGCCTGAACATCACCATTCGCATCGGCAGCATAACCCATAATCTGCGCGCCCTGGGCATTCACCAGACGTCCATCTGCGGTCATAGTCAACTGACCATTGCGCGAATAACCTACTTCGCCATTGGGCTGCTGAAAGCGAAAAAAGCCCTCACCCGAAATAGCCAAGTCCATATTGCGGTTGGTGGACTCAATATTACCCCCGCTAAAATTCTGCAGTACCGTGGAGGTACGAACGCCAAGCCCGATGCGCGACTCAGCATATACATCAGCGAACTGGACGCTAGAACTTTTAAAACCAACCGTCTGCGAGTTGGCAATATTATTACCCACCGCACCTAGTTTTTGTTGCTGTGCGCTTAGACCACTGAGTGCTTGTGAAAAACTCATGCTGTTCCCCTAATAAAGCTGTGTTTAATCAAATGCTGTGGTTTATGACTGTGTTTAGTCAGCAATTAAAGAATTTGTTTAACGTCGTTCAGATTGATTTGACCGTAAATAGCGCCCAGATCCAGTCGAACGCTGCCACTGCCGTCATTCGGCGTTACCCGGTTAACCACCGCGTACTGTAAGGCAGTAGATTCAATTTTTTCACCTTCAGCGTCAGTTGCCTCTAGCTGCACCGTATACCGGCCGCTGGCAGCCGCTTCGCCTTGGTCATTGAACCCAGGCCAGTCGAACGAATGAACACCTGCTTTCAGTGGACCGAGATCATCGTAACGTTTGATGATTTGTCCACCTTCACCAACGATGGTAGCTTTTACATTCTTCGCTGGCTCGGCCAGCTCTATTCCGAAAGGCGTTGTATAAGTGTTGCCGTCGCCATCTTGCTCCAGCAATACATCCTTCCCAGGCACCATGACACCTTTGCCAATTAAGCCGCTCGCCTGCAGTGCCTGATTGGCATCCATTTGGCTGGTAATGCCTTCTAGCGTGCTATTCAGCTCTTCAATGCCGCTCACCGTGTTAATTTGCGCTAGCTGGGAGGTCATCTCCGCATTTTCCATCGGTTTGAGCGGATCCTGATTCTGCAATTGCGTAATCAGCAACGTCATAAAGCTTTCACGCAGCTCATCAGACTGGCGGGCAGGGAGGCCATTGGCACCACCGCCATTTACTTTGTTTACTACGCTAGAATCAATAGTACTACTCATCGGTTACCCCTCACCCAGCGACAGCGTCTGCATCAGCATCTGCTTACTGGTATTAAAGACTTCAACGTTGGCTTGATAGGAGCGCGAGGCAGAAATCATATTGACCATCTCATGCACCGGCTCAACGTTGGGCTTTGCCACATAACCCTCTTCATCTGCCGCCGGGTGGTTGGGCATGTACTCCATCCGCAGGGGTGAGTCATCTTCCACTACCTCGGTGACGCGCACGCCGCCAACGCCATAGCGGTTACCTTGTGACTGGGTCTCAAACATCACCTGCTTGGCTCGATAGGTTTCACCATCAGGCCCTGCGACGCTGTCGGCATTGGCCATATTGCTAGCAGTAACATTCATGCGCTGGGATTGGGCACTCATTGCCGACCCGGCAATATCAAACGCAGAGAACATCGACATCGTGGATTAACTCCTCACTAATTTAGACAGAATCACTCGGGCTGCATGGCATTCTTCAGCCCCTGAATACGGCTGTTGAGCATCGTGAGGCCGACTTGATAACGAACAGCGTTATCTGCAAACTGCGTGCGCTCACGATCCATATCAACCGTATTTCCATCCAAACTGGGCTGGTCGGGAATGCGGTAAAGCAAATCGGGGTTGCCCGCTCCACGCCATGCGGGACCTTCTCCAGCAATATGGCTACCAGAAGTACGCGCTAAAGTCAGACCGCCTCCGGTATGGCTAGATGCACTCTGAGTACCTTCGACTGCTTTTTTCAGCTCACTAGCAAAGTCAATGTCACGCGCCTTATAGTTAGGTGTATCGGCATTGGCGATATTAGCCGCTAACACCTCGTGACGCGCTTGACGTAACCCTACTGCTTGCTGATGAAAATTAAAGGCAGATTCCAGTTGATCAATCATGCCGACCCTCGCGTTGAGGCAAAAAATAAAATGGATTTTGTTGATGATGAAGAATACGTCTGGAGCTGTCAGCCTAAAGCATGGAACAGCTGGCGTTTCCACCAGCATTTCGCGTGATACGGCTACTACCTTTTCGCTACACTGAACGATGAATTCTCCTCGTTACGTTCCTTCTTCTTCAGCCCCCAAGTAAGCGGCCTCCCCATGCTCCGACTGCGCTTTACTAAGCCAAGCTCGCTTCGCTTTTGGCAATTAGCCTTCTTCTGGGCAATCCTAAGCGTTACTGCCTTCACCAGGATTCAAGCTGATGACGACAATCTTCTCCAGCAAGTGCATCAATTTTTGTACGAAGAGACACAGGCATTAGGCGAGGAAGTGGTCATTGACCTACGACCACCCTCTCCGCATTTGCCAGAGTGCGTTCAGCCAGAACCTTTTTTGGCCAACGCCAATCAAGCACCCTTGGGCCGCGTTTCCGTTGGGGTGCGTTGCGGTGAAGATGGCCGGCAAGTTCGCTATTTACAGGCGCAGATTGATGTCATTGGTGATTATGTGGTGGCAGCCAGGGATATTGAGCGAGGTACACTGATTACATCAAGCATGCTTAGCGAACGCGGGGGCAATCTCGGCGATCTCTCAGCTCAGGCTTTGACAGCTGAAGAGGATATCGTGGGTAAAATAGCTCAGCGCCCTATTCGTAGTGGTAGTGTATTTTTAGCGCATTACTTACAAGCACCTCATTTAGTTGAACGTGGGCAGCGCGTTACTGTCATAGCTCAAGGCTCTGCCTTCCGAGTTTCACGCGAAGGCGAAGCATTGGAAGATGGTGCTCTTGGTGAGCAAATTAGAGTTCGTTTTGGTCCACGAGAAATCATGACTGCTCGTGTCGCCGAGCGTGGTATTTTGGTCGTGGATTTTTAATTCGCAGCCTAAAGTTAGGCCCAATGCTGCCGATGTACTGTTATACAAGCTACACTAAGCGCCAAGCGCATCGACGTTGACGATGAGGCAGACAACGTGAAAATTGATAACATTAATTCGCTATTACGCTCAAGCCAAGCCCAGCAGCGTGATGAAACGCAAAAGGCTGATAGCGTATCACCCGTCGCACCGGGCGGCGCAGCTCGCGAATCGACTCAACTGAGCCAATCAAGTATCGATGAATCTCAGGACGTCGATACTGCTAAAGTTGAAGAAATTCGCGATGCTATACGTGAAGGTCGCCTTGAAATGCGCGCCGACCGTATCGCCGAGGGCTTAATTGCCAATCTTAAAGATCTATAAGGGGACGCTGTAAATGAGCCTTGCATCCTTGCTTACCGACCAGCAACAGCGTCTTGAGGCGTTAATTTCGTTGTTGTCCAGCGAGCAAAATTTATTGACGCAAGGTGATATTGACGGTGATGCATTATCGCAAGTTGCACTAGACAAACAGTCTTTATTGGCCGAACTCGAGCGCATTGAGACTGTGCGGCGCAATGTGCAAAAACGTCTTGGTTATGCCGAAGGCGCAAACGGCGCCAGAGCGGCAGCTCATGATGCTGGCTGCCTGACAGCTTGGGAAAGCTTGCTTGAAAAAAGCGAGCGAGCCGCGCGTATGAATGAGCTAACGGGCCAGATGTTGTCCGTACGACTGAAGCATAATCAGGCAATGCTTGATTATATTCGTCAAATCGCTGAAAAAACGCTCTATAAGCCTGATGGACGCAATAGCGCCCAACCCGGCAGAATCAACGCTTCCGCCTGATACCTCCCTCGACAAGCCATCAGCATGACGTTTCAATGAAAGCCCACTCTCAGCGGCAAATCAAAAGACGATCATGTTCAATTTATTGCCTCATCATTATACAGCGGTGGTTGTAGGCGCATCGGGAGGAATAGGTGCTGCCATCATTGAGCAGTTACTCTCTTCCTCTCAGGTCGGCCACATTATTGCGGTAAGCCGGCAGCCACCACGAATTGGCAACCCCCGTCTTACACACCTAATACTTGATGTTTCTCAAGAGCAGGGACGGCAGGCGCTTAAAACAGAACTAGCCTCGCAGCCAATCCACTTCTTTTTTAATGCCATCGGCATCCTTCATGATGACGCGCAACGACTGTTGCCCGAGAAGCGCCTTGATCAGCTTAGTGTCGAAAGCCTTGCGCAAACAATGAACATCAATGCCTTTGTGCCAATTTTATTGATAACGGCACTGAAAGACTCTTTCAAAGGGTCACACCCTTCAGTGATTGCCAGCCTTTCGGCTCGTGTTGGCTCAATAGAAGATAATCAGCTAGGAGGTTGGTACAGCTATCGTGCCAGCAAAGCAGCGCATAACATGTTGTTTAAGACAGCATCCATTGAGCTCAAGCGGCTGAATAAGCAATCGCTAGTGCTTTGTCTTCACCCTGGCACCACCGACACAGCCCTCTCTAAACCTTTTCAAAACCGAGTACCTAGCGAAAAGCTATTTACACCCGCATTTGTAGCAGAGAAGCTGCTGGCAGTCATCGCTCAGCGAACGCCTGAAGATAGTGGTACTTTTTGGGCTTGGGATGGCAAATCTATCGACTGGTGAGGTGTTACGCAAAAAAAAACCAAGGCATCAGCCCTGGGGGATTCTTGGTATAAGTGCCTGACGATGATCGGGCCGGCCATCCGGCGGCCGGCGCTCCGGGACTCTCCATGAGGAGACCCCTTGTTTTTCTTTCGCGCAAACAAAAAACCCAGCCGATGGGCTGGGTTTCTTGTTAAATAAGTGCCTGACGATGACCTACTCTCGCATGGGGAGACCCCACACTACCATCGGCGCTAAGCGGTTTCACTTCTGAGTTCGGCAAGGGATCAGGTGGTTCACGCGTGCTATGGTCGTCAGGCGTAACTGTTAATGTACATCATGCTGACTAGCGTTTTTGCTATCTTGTGATCGTCTCATCGCCTGCCGCCCTGGCGTTATGTCGCTTGGGCCACACGCTGCGTATCCGGCGTTTAATGTTCGTCATCATTACGACCAGACCCCTTGGGTGT
>NZ_JAINWD010000033.1:0-74761 GCF_021021315.1 Halomonas sp. IOP_14
GAATATCGGCAGTTATTCAGACCTTCCCTAGTAATATATAGCCGCCATGATCATTTGCTAAGGCCGACACGTATTTAGCAAGCTCTAAAGGACTGACAGACGCGGGTAATATTAGTTTGTCTTCATCATTACAGGTCTCCAAGAACCTTAAAGCCCAATCTTGGATTGACGTATCTACAGTTTTTAGCATTCAAAATCCCAATATAAGGGCCCAATGATCTGATTGTATTGAAGACCTATTCGCGATTCGTATAACGTTTTATGCATTTACAACGCCCTGGATAAACAAGCACGCGCCTATTGCGTAAGCTATAATTTGCAGCCAAAAGCAGCCCCACGTAACCGGACCACAACATTTGGCCATGAGAGTATTAAAGCAACCTCCATCCTTGATCTTCCTCGCGGTGTATCGGTAGTCAAGGAGCCGCGATACGGTAGCAACACAACCAAGCCCTGCCGAAACTGACCATACAATAATCACACAATTCAGAGGCAATGCCTGATGAGTAACTTCTCCCAGTTTTAGATTGATAGCATAGGCTAGTGATGCAACTGCGAACCCAAGGAACAAGTTGATCGAAAATGACAATTGGGTGATGCGGTAGTTTTGCCACCGTACGTACCGCTCTTTCTGATCTTGGTCCATGGGCTCCCTATGCATAACAGCGTATTAGACGGCGCGTTCTATGATTGAATGAACGTGCTGGTACTTTTTCCGGCAAATTCAGCCTATCAAATGTTCCCAAGTCTATGATCCTTTGGGCTATTAATTTTCATTAGGTCATATAGTCAAAATTCGCGCGCCTACTGCATTTCCCGGAATGTCTGCTCAGGGTCGAAATCAGCCATCAAATAATGTCTCATGACAACATCGGGCATCATACGCCGTCACACATTGACCACTTCATCCACCAAATTCACTTAGCATCAAACCTATCAGACATTGTTTACCACCGTCACTAGCCATTAGTCCCCTTTACTCGGCTTTTTTCACCTTCGCGACCCTAAACCAAACGCGGTAAGCTTGGCGGCAACGCCACTGCTGAGTACATGCTTGATATGACTACCCACTGGATACTCGGCCCGGGCGCCATTGGCCGCCTGCTGGCCCATTCACTGTCTCCAATAGCGACTACCACGCTGCTTGGTCGCCGTTCGCTGCCTGTGAGTCAGATACTGGCCACACCGGAAGGCGAACAGCGCGTGCGGTCATTAAATTCGTTGACGATAGCTCAACTGGCATCAAACACGCCTGAACCGCCCACCTTTGTACATATCACTACTAAAGCGATGGTGGCTGAGTCGGCGCTGGCTGGCATTACTGACTGTATTCCCCCTTCTACTCCTCTGGTGCTGTGGCAAAACGGTTTTTTGGCGCAGCCACGTATTACCCAGGCGTGGCCAGGGCCGGTGTTGTGCGCCACAACAACTGAAGGCGCTTATCTAACCGGTGATGATGGCGTGGTGCATGCGGGGCGTGGGCATACCTTTCTGGGTGATTTGCATAACCACCACGGTGCGCTGGCGGAAGAACTGGCCCAAACATTAACCCAGGCACGGCTTGCCGCCACAAAGGTGTGTGATATTCGCCAGCGCTTATGGCAGAAGTTGGCGGTGAACGCGGCGATTAATCCGTTGGTGGCATTAAATGGTGTGCGTAATGGTGAATTGCGCGGTGAAGCTTATGCGGGCCGTGTGGCGGCGGTGGTAAAGGAAGTCGCGGCGATTATGATAGCCGAGGGCATTGCGCCGCCTAATGATGGCAACGGTGAAGATGCGTGGTTGGCGTTGGTGTGGCAGGTGGTGGAGAACACGGCAAACAATAAGTCTTCGATGTTGCAGGATGTGGAGGCCAAACGCCCCACCGAGCGCGGGGCGATATTGGGGCCGTTAATTGAGAGTGCCCAGCGCCATGGGTTGGAGTGTGAGGTATTGCAGGCGCTGGATGATAAGTTGGCGGAGGTTGAGGCGAGCTTCTAGGCATTACCTGGGGCAGCTTCGCTGCCCTCCCGCGGGTGCCTCGTTTCTCGCTGCGCTCGCTACTCGTTACCACACGCTACAATTGCGCTTACCTCATTTAGATTCAAGCATCACGTTACAGGAATCACCACCACTTTTTGGTAGGCGGGGCGTTCAGCGATTTGTTGGTACCAGCGTTCTAGATTGGGGCGTGGCTGCCAGGTTAAGCCGATATGCCATAAGTTGTAGATAAAGGGTGCAACGGCAATATCACCCAGGCCAAACTCATTGCCCGAGAAGAACGCTTGCTTGGCCAGCACGTTATCCATCAATTCAAACAGCTCTTCACACGCCTGCATACCCGCTTCAAGGGCAGCATTATCGCGTTTTTCAGGTGGGGTTCTAACATAGCCCATCAGGATCGTGCGGTGCCTGGGTGACAGAGTGCTGTTCGACCAATCCATCCACTTTTCTGCCTGCGCCCGTTCGGCGGGGGCTTCGATCCATAGCTTGCTTTGCCCGTACTGCGCGGCAAGGTAGCGAATAATCGTATTGGATTCCCACAGCACGCTGTTGGTGGTGTCATCTTTGAGTAGCGGCACTAGCCCGGTGGGGTTCATAGCCAAGTATTCCGGCGTATTGTTAACCCCGTGCTCAAGCCCCGCCTGGATCTGTTCGAACGGTAGTTCCAGCTCTTCTAGCACCCAGCTCACTTTTTTGACGTTGGTGGAGTTGTTGCGGCCCCAAAGCGTGATCATGGTAGTCCTTGTATATGAGCAGTTTCTTTAAGTTTGCCCGCCCTTGAGGTCGGAGACAAGCTGTGGCTTTGGTGGGATAGCTGGGGCGGCTTCGCCGCCCTCTCGCGGGTGCCTCGTGTTGCTCGTTCCTCGCAAAACTCGTTACCACGCGCTACACCACCCCTTACTCCTCATCATTCGCGATTTTACCCCCCACCATTTACCCCTCACGATTCACCCTCTTTATCCTGATAGAACTGCATCAGGCTTGAGAAGTCGAGTTTACCGTTGCCTTTGGCTTTATGGAGGGTGAACAGTGAGCGGGCGGCGGAGCCCATGGGGACTGCGGAGGCACTTTGCTGACTGACATCCATGGCGAGGCCTAAGTCTTTGATCATCAGGTCGACCTGGAAGCCACCCTGATAATTTTTAGAAGCCGGTGCGTTTTCCATGACGCCTGGGTAGGGGTTGTAAACATTGAGCGCCCAGTTACCGCCGGAGCTTTGCTTCATGATCTCTGAAAGCACCGCGGGATCCAGGCCGTTTTTGACGCCCATATTGATCGCTTCGCAGGTGCCTGCCATCAAGATAGAGAGCAGCATGTTGTTGCAGGCTTTGGCCACCTGCCCTGCGCCGTGATCTCCGGCGTGGAAGATGTTTTTGCCCATGGCTTCCAGCACCGGCTTGGCAAGCCTGAACTCGACCTCGCTGCCGCCCACAATAAAGGTCAAGGTGCCCGCTTGCGCGCCGCCCACACCACCGGAAACCGGCGCATCGATAAAGCCGATACCCAGCTTCTCGCCCTCTTCAGCAACGCCTCGGGCAGTGGCACCGTCAATGGTAGAGCAGTCTATGACCAGCGCTCCACGTTTGATCACTTCAAACAGCGGCGCATCGTCTTCAATATATAGCCCGCGTACATGCTTTCCGGCGGGCAGCATTGAAATGATAAAGTCGGCATCGGTGGCAGCTTCCTGGGCCGAGAAAGCCACTTCACAACCATTCGCTTTGGCGGTCTCTTGCGCCTCTTGAGAAAGATCAAAGGCGCGCACGTCAAAGCCTGCTTTTACTAGGTTGGCAGCCATGGGGCCGCCCATATTGCCCAGGCCGATAAATGCGATGGTGTTCATTTTATTATCCTTATTAGCCGGTAATGGGAAGATTATATTAGCGTAGATCCGCCAGCGGATTTTGCGACCATGCGGAAGATAGTAGCTCGTTGATAAAGCTCTCCTCTACCGAGGCCACATCGGGATACGTCCAGTTCGGTTGCCCGTCTTTATCGACCAGCAGTGCGCGCACACCCTCGGGGAACTCACGGTGCCGGCAGCACTGTACCGAGAGCGACATTTCGGATTGGAACACTTCTGCCAGCGACATATGTTTAGCCCGCTTTAGCTGCTCATCAATCAATTTCACTGACACCGGGCTACCGTGGGCCAGCGTTTTCTGTGCCTTACCAAACCACTGATTATCGCTTTTTACCGCCGTAATAGCGGCGACAATTTGCTCCACGCTGTCGTGATCCATCAACTCGCGAATCAGCGGCGAGTGCTGGTAAACGGGCGCTTCCATCTCAGCAAATACAGGCTGCGATGTTTGCTCAAGCTCACGCATGATGCGGTTAACCACCCCGTTGGCATCGGTATTCTCACCGGCTCCCCACTGTGCGTCGGTCAGTTGCTGCAGCATGGCATCACGGTGGTGGCTGGCGATACAGCGGTCAGCCAAACCTAGATGAACGGCATCTGGCGCATTGATCTGGCAACCGGTCATGGCTAGAAAGCGCCCAGCGCCGTTGGGAAGCCGGTTTAAAAACCAGCTAGCGCCAACATCCGGGTAGAGGCCGATGGTGACTTCTGGCATGGCCAAACGCGAGGTCTCAGTCACTACACGGTGGCTGCTGGCGCTTAACAGCCCCATGCCACCGCCCATCACAATACCATTGCCCCAGCAGATCACTGGCTTGGGGTAGGTATGGAGTAGAAAATCGAGTCGATACTCGGTCTCGAAAAAGCGCTCCGGAAAGCTGGGGTCGCCTTCGCCGGTAATCGTTTTATACAGATTCACCACGTCGCCACCGGCACAAAACGCTTTTTCGCCTGCGCTATCCAGCAGCACCGCTACCACCCGCTCGTCGGTGGCCCAGTCGCGAAGGCGCGGCAGCATCTCTTCACACATCTCAAGCGTTAAAGCGTTCAGCGAGCGCTCGGCATTGAGCTTAACCTCAGCAATTACGTGGCCGTCTTGGGTGGCGTGTTCAGTAAACAGTACGCTGCTCATTGGCATTCCTTATCCGTCGCTATCGTATCCACCGTAATCTTATTCATCGTCATTTACAGCTCGGTGGCGCCGTCTGCCAGCACCCGGCGAGAGATGATCAGCCGCATGATTTCGTTGGTGCCTTCAAGAATCCGGTGTACCCGAGTATCGCGCACGTAGCGCTCCATGGGGTACTCCTTGATATAGCCATTACCGCCGTAAAGTTGAAGCGCTTCGTCGCACACCTTGAAGCCCACATCGGTAGCAAAGCGTTTAGCCATGGCACAGTAAGTGGGCGCGTCGGCGTGGCCGGCATCCAGCTTGGTCGCGGCCATGCGCACCAGTTGCCGTGCAGCCACCAGCTCAGTAACCATATCCGCCAAGCGGAACTGTAACGCCTGAAAATCGGCTAGACGTTTACCAAACTGTTTGCGCTCCAGCATATACTCCCGCGCTTTGTTGATCGCCTGCTGGGCGGTGCCGATAGAGCAGGTAGCAATATTGATACGCCCGCCGTCGAGGCCCTTCATGGCGATTTTAAAACCGTCGCCTTCATTGCCGAGCAGATGATTGGCGGGCACCCGAACGTCTTCAAACGTGATCATGCGGGTTGGCTGGCTGTTCCAGCCCATTTTCTCTTCCTTGCGTCCATAGCTAATGCCGTCACTCTTGGCATCGACCGCAAACGCCGAAACGCCACTGGCGCCCTCACCGCCAGTGCGCGCCATCACCACGAGAAAATCGGTGCTACCGGCGCCGGAAATAAACATCTTGCTGCCGGTCAACACGTAATGGTCGCCGTCGCGCTTGGCAGTGGTTTTCAGCGAGGCGGCGTCGGAGCCTGAGTTAGGCTCGGTTAAACAGTAAGAACCCAGCAGCTCGCCTGTGGCCAGTTTTGTGCCCCACTGCTCTACCGCTTCCGGCGTACCGAAATCTGCCAGCATCCAGGTGACCATATTGTGAATGGTTAGGTAAGCCGTGGTAGATGTGCAGCCCATGGAGAGCTGTTCGAAAATGATGCTGGCGTCCAACCGCGAAAGCCCTAACCCACCCACGCTTTCCGGTGCATAAAGAGAGCAAAAGCCCAGCTCGCCGGCTTTACGAATCACATCGACGGGGAAGAAGGAGGTTTGATCCCACTCGGCGGCATGGGGCTCTAGCTCGTTTTGGGCAAAGGCCCGCGCCATATCGGCAAAGGCCACCTGGTCTTCGTTGAGTTCAAAATTCATGGCATATCTCCGCAAATGCGCGTGCGCACTGCTGTTGTCGTTATAATTGACGTTAACGTTAACTTATCCATTTACTCGGCTACAAGCAACCTGCCAACGCTTGCGACCTTAGGCGTAGGCCTTATAAAAGAATCAAAAAAAGGGCGCCCAACGGCGCCCAAAATCGGACAGAGAGAGTGCTATTTAAAAAAAACGCTTACTTAAAGTTTTTGCGATACATCTTGTCCAGTTCACCGATTATTCCGCTACGGAAACTGAGTACACAGACCACAAAGATGATACCGAGAATAACGCTAACCCAATTCCCCAGCGGCGACTGCGCCAGGATATGCTGAAGGCTGACCACGATTCCCGCACCCATTAACGGCCCCAACAAGGTGCCCACACCGCCCAGCAGGGTCATCAGTATTACCTCACCGGACATATGCCAGTGCGCATCGGTCAGCGAAGCCAGCTGGAAAACCACGGTTTTGGTCGAACCCGCCAAGCCCGCTAAACCTGCAGAGATCACGAACGCCACTAGCTTATAGGCATCGGCGTTGTAGCCCAGCGATACCGCGCGGGGCTCGTTTTCACGAATCGCTTTTAGCACCTGGCCAAACGGCGAGTGCACCGTGCGTTGAATCAGCGCGAAGCCGAAGATGAAAATCGCGAACACAAAGTAGTACATCGCCAGGTTACTGCTCAGGCTGATAAACCCAAACAGTTCGCCACGGGGCACGCCATGCAAGCCATCCTCACCGCCGGTAAACGGCGCCTGTACAAACATGAAGTACACCAGTTGGGCGATCGCCAACGTCACCATGGCAAAATAGATACCCTGACGCCTGATGGAGAGCACCCCAAACACCACCCCAAGCAGGGTGGCCAGAACAGTCCCGGCGATAATACCCAGCTCAGGCGTCAGCCCTGGGTAGCTCGCCAACAGGTATCCGGTTACGTAGCCGCCGGTGGCCAAAAATGCCGCATGGCCGAAAGACAAAAGCCCCGCATAGCCCAGCAACAGGTTGAACGCGCAAGCAAACAGCGCAAAACAGAGCACTTTCATCAAGAACACGGGGTAGGCCAAAAATGGCGCGACCAAACCCACCACAATCAGAGCCAGATAGAACATATTGCGGCGAAACTTGGCCCGCTTCTGACGTTCCAGCACCGCGGATGGCGCCGCCATTGATTGAGATTCTGCCATGTTCATGCCTCCTTACCGAACAGCCCAACGGGGCGCAACATGAGCACGAGGATCATGACAAGAAAGATCACCGTATTAGAGGCTTCGGGGTAGTACACCTTGGTCAGCCCTTCGATGATGCCCATGGAAAGCCCGGTAATAATGGCACCTAGAATCGAGCCCATCCCGCCGATTACCACCACCGCAAACACCACGATTAACAAACTCGACCCCATGGTCGGCGATACCGGATAGAGCGGCGCTGCCAACACGCCGGCAAACGCAGCAAGACCAACCCCAAATCCATAGGTAAGCGTGATCAGCAGCGGCACATTAACGCCAAATGCCTGCATCAGCTGCGAGTTCTCAGTACCTGCGCGAAGGTAAGCACCCAACCGCGTACGCTCAATCATAAACCAGGTAAACAGGCACATCGCCAGCGCTGCCACCAGCACCCAGGCGCGATATGTCGGTAGGAACATAAAGCCCAGGTTCAAACCGCCCTGAAGGATCTCCGGTGTAGCGTAACGCGCCCCGGAAACACCGAAGAAGTTGACCAGCGTGCCCTCAAAAATCAGCGCTAAGCCGAAGGTCAGCAGCAGCCCATAGAGGTGATCCAGATGGGCGATCCTGCGCAGCAAAAAGCGCTCTAGCAGCACACCGAAAGCGCCGACCACTAACGGCACCAATATGAGCGCCAGCCAGTAATTAATGCCCAAATAGCGAAAGCCTAATAGCGCGGCGAAGGCTCCCAGCATGTATTGCGCCCCATGGGCAAAGTTGACGATCTTCAACAGGCCGAAGATGACCGCCAGGCCCAGGCTAAGCAGTGCGTAAAAGGCGCCATTCACAAGACCCAGCGTTAGCTGGCCCATGAAGACGGCCATTGGCACGCCGAATATCATCGTCATAACGCGACTCTCCTCGCCCTCAAACAGTTGGCGGCAACTTGCCGCCAACCGGTTCTACACATCACTTGCGATGGCTATCTGGCTCAAGCTCAGCCGGGAAATTAGTTTTGCACCAATTTGCACTGGCTTTCAGATAGCGGGCGGTAGGCTTCTTCGGCGGGAATGGTGCTGAGGATTTCGTAAAGATCCCACTCACCGGTGGACTCATCCGGCGTTTTAACCTGGGCCAGATACATGTCGTGGATCATGCGGCCATCTTCACGAATGCTGCCGTTACGGGCAAAGAAGTCCTCAATAGGCATCTCGGCCATTTGTGCACGTACGGTTTCAGGGTCGTCGGTGCCAGCGGCTTCAACGGCTTTCAGGTAGTGCATGGTGCTGGAGTAGATACCCGCTTGTACCATGGTCGGCATGCGGCCTACTTCATCGAAATAGCGCTGTGCCCATTCGCGGGACTGCTCATCCATATCCCAGTACCAGCCGGTAGTTAGCAGCAGGTTCTGAGTGGCTTCCAGGCCAAGGGCGTGAACGTCATTCAAGAAAATCAACAGCCCTGCTAGCTGCTGCCCAGATTGAGTCAAGCCAAACTGGCTGGCCGTAGTGATCGCGTTAACGGTATCGGCACCGGCGTTGGCCAAGCCAATAATTTTCGCGCCGGAGCCCTGAGCCTGAAGAATGTAAGAAGAGAAGTCGTTAGTCGGGAAGGGATGACGAACGCCGCCCACAATTTCACCGCCGCTCTCTTCCACTACTTTGGTGACGTCAGCTTCAAGCGCATGACCGAAAGCGTAGTCTGCGGTCAGCATAAACCAGCTGTCGCCGCCCTGCTCTACGACGGCTTTGGCGGTACCGTTAGCGAGCGGATAGGTGTCGTACACCCAGTGGATGTGGTTAGGAGTACAGTGTTCGTTGGTAATGCTAGAAGCCGCCGAGCCGGACACGATACCCAGGCCATTGTTCTCTTCCAGCACTTTGGTCACCGCAATGGACACAGAAGACGCTACTAAACCACCCACCATATCGACGTTATCCTGATCGATCCAACCACGCACGGTATTAGCACCGACGTCAGCGCTGTTGCGATCATCTGCACTGGAAATAACGATGGACGCGCCATTTACACTGCCGCCAAAATCGGCCACTGCCATCTCCATGGCGGTTAAGCCGCCGGGGCCTGCGAGGTCTCGATAAGTGCCTGACATATCGGCAAGGTAACCAATACGGACTTCACCATCGCTCATATCAGCCTGGGCGGTAGACATAGCGAGGCTTGAAGCGGCCGCGACGGCGATGCTGGCGGCCAGCGTTTTTTTCATAAAGGTCATATTCGTCTCCTGGCCCGGAGGCCTTTGTTGTTGTGTTGTTTTTGAGCTGTTGTGTAGTCTTTGAGCTGTCGTGAAAGTGCGTACTGCAAATTACTGATTAATATTATTGTTTTGTGAGCAGCGAAACTGTTGGCGGAATGAACATTTAAGTGTCTAGCCGTGTGTTATACCCCTAGCATTGAGTTGAGATGTTCCCGACGCGATGGCAGCTGCGCGGCGCTGATTTCTTCGACAATCTGACCGTGATCCATCACGAAGTGGCGATCCGCAAGCGGCGCCGCAAAGCGAAAGTTCTGCTCCACAAGCACAATGGTCATACCGCGCTCTTTCAACTGAACCAGCACTTCGGCAAGTTTCTGCACTATCACCGGGGCCAACCCCTCGGTAATTTCATCGAGCAGCAGCATGCGCGCGCCGGTGCGCAAGATGCGCGCCATGGCTAACATCTGCTGTTCACCCCCGGAAAGCCGCGTCCCCTGGCTTCTACGCCGTTCATAAAGGTTCGGAAACATGGCGTAGATTTCGTCCAGGCTCATACCGCCGGAACGCACAGTGGGTGGAAGCAATAGGTTCTCGTGCACATCCAGGCTTGCAAAAATACCGCGCTCTTCCGGGCAGTAACCCACCCCGAGACGCGGGATATGGTGCGGCTTCATATGCAGCGTTTCATTACCGTTAATCACAATAGAGCCCGTTCTGCGCCCCACCATGTTCATGATCGATTTCAAAGTGGTACTTCGCCCGGCGCCGTTGCGGCCCAGCAGCGTCACCAGCTCGCCACGCTTCACATCAAAATTGACGCCGTGCAGGATGTGCGACTCGCCATAAAAGGCGTGTAGATCCTGCACCCGCAGCATTTCCAGGCTTTGCGTGTTTTCAACCGGCGCTTCGGCCTCAGCGATATTCATACGACAGCTCCCTCTTTTTCAGAACCATCCTCTTCCGCGGCATCGCTGCCCATATAGGCTTCGCGTACCAATGGATTCCGAGAGACAGCGTCGTAATCGCTCTCAGCCAAAACAGCGCCTCGCGCCAACACGGTGATGCGATCACATAGGCGGCTAACAACGCTCAGGTTGTGCTCCACCATTAATACGGTGCGCCCCTGGGAGACACGCTTAATCAGCGCCACGATGCGGTCAACGTCTTCTGCGCCCATGCCTTGGGTAGGTTCATCAAGCAGCATCATGGTGGGGTCGAGCGCAAGCGTAGTGGCCAGCTCAAGTGCTCGTTTACGACCGTAGGGCATTTCTACCGTTAGCGTATCGGCATATTCCCGCAGCCCCACTTCTTCCAGTAGTTCAAGCGCGCGCTCATTAAGGTGATCCAGGGATTTCTCAGATTTCCAGAAATGAAACGAGGTGCCCAGTTTTCGCTGTAGCGCTACCCGCACATTCTCCAGCGCGGTCATATGGGCGAATACCGCAGAAATCTGAAACGAACGCACCAACCCTAACTGGGCTATTTCGTTGGATTTTTTACTGGTGATTGAGTTGCCGCGATACAAAATATCGCCGCGGGTAGGCGGCAGAAATTTGGTCAATAAGTTAAATACGGTGGTTTTACCCGCACCATTGGGGCCAATCAGTGCGTGAATATGCCCTTCCTGTACCTGGAGATTGACATCGTCCACGGCGGTGAAGCCGCGAAACTCTTTGGTCAGCCCTCGGGTTTCGAGGACAGGTCCCTGAAGGACATCGTTTGCACTCATAGAGTGGCAAGCCTCTTATTGTTGTTGTGCTAATTCTTTACAGGCATGGCAAAAGCGGCTGCTACTGCCTTACCTGAACGTAAGGTGTATGTGCAAACTAGCAACTGTCGCTATAGCAATACAATTACAACTTTGGTCTATCGAGGACATTATCCTGAATTAACAACTGCTTTCAAAATATAAATATCAACGACTTACCTAATTTAAACGCTTTTCAACTGCTAGCAACAATTGCTTTACGTTAACGTAAACTTGTTTTAGCCTCAGTGGCAGTGTTCCATAGGAGTCATATATTGGGAACAACGCCTTATTGAGAGAACGTCACCATGAGCAAAACTTACTCGATCAGTGAACTAGCCAACGAGTTTGATTTAACCACCCGTAGCATTCGCTTCTATGAAGATCAGGAACTGCTCCACCCTACGCGCCGCGGGCAAACCAGGGTTTACAGCAGCAAAGACCGTGTACGGCTGAAGCTGACCATTCGTGGCAAGCGACTGGGTTTTTCATTGGCAGAGATTCGCGAACTGTTCGAGCTTTGGGACGAAACCCGCAGCGGCAGCAAAAAGCAGCTGCATCTAATGCTTAGCAAAATAGGCGAGCGCCGTGCGGCGCTGGATCAACAAATGAAAGACATCACCATGGTTCAGCTAGAGCTTGAAAGCGCTGAAATCCGCTGCCGCCAAGCGCTCGAAGAACTACTCGAGAAAGAGCCGCAAGAAACACAAAACGAAGAAGAGCACGCGAGTTCGGCCGATAAAGCCTCAGCCCCCTATTCCGCCACTATGCACTGACGCGTCCGCCAACTCGATTAGCCGACACAGCTACGCCAGCCCAGATGGCTAATTACAGATAGCAAACACAAATAATCAGCACAGGTGATTGACCATGTTTTCACACTACTCAGAACTCAATTTTGGCCTCGAAGACGAACTGAACATGTTACGTGAGCAGGTCAACGCCTTTGCTGCCAGCGAGATTGCCCCCCGTGCGGCCGAAATCGACCGCAACAACGAGTTCCCTAACGACCTGTGGAAGAAGTTTGGCGATATGGGGCTATTGGGGATTACCGTCTCGGAAGAGGATGGCGGCAGCGGCATGGGCTACCTCGCCCACTGCATTGCCATGGAAGAGATCTCCCGGGCCAGCGCATCGGTAGCGCTCTCTTACGGCGCCCACTCCAACCTGTGCGTTAACCAGATCAAGATCAACGCCTCCCCCGAACAAAAAGCCAAGTACCTCCCCAAATTGATCAGCGGCGACCACGTAGGCGCCCTGGCCATGTCCGAGCCCGGCGCAGGCTCTGATGTGGTCTCGATGCAGCTGCGGGCCAAGCAGAGTGGCGATCACTACATCCTTAACGGCAATAAAATGTGGATCACCAACGGTCCGGATGCGGATGTGCTGGTGGTCTATGCGAAAACGGATCCAGACGCCGGCTCCAAAGGCATTACCGCGTTTATTATCGAAAAAGGTATGCCCGGTTTTTCTACCGCCCAGAAGCTCGACAAGCTGGGCATGCGCGGTTCCAACACCTGTGAACTGGTATTCCAGGACTGCGCCGTTCCCGCTGAAAACATTCTCGGTGGGGAAGGCAAAGGCGTACGCGTACTCATGAGTGGCTTGGATTACGAGCGCACCGTGCTTGCCGCTGGGCCGATCGGCATTATGCAGGCTGCCATGGATGTGGTGATGCCCTATATCCATGAGCGTAAGCAGTTCAATCAGTCGATTGGTGAATTCCAACTGGTGCAGGGCAAAGTGGCGGATATGTACACCACCCTGAACGCCTGCCGCGCCTATTTATACGCCGTAGCCGGTGCCTGTGACCGTGGCCAAACCTCGCGCAAAGACGCTGCCGGGGTGATTCTCTACTGCGCCGAAAAAGCCACTCAGGTCGCGCTGGATTCCATTCAGCTACTCGGCGGCAACGGCTATATCAACGAATACCCCACCGGGCGCCTGCTGCGAGACGCCAAGCTGTATGAGATCGGCGCAGGCACCAGCGAGATTCGGCGGATGCTAATTGGTCGCGAACTCTTCACCGAAAGTAAGTAAGGGTCCTGTCATGAGCTCCATTTCCACTCAGATCAACCCGCGCAGCGATGTGTTTCAAGCCAACGAAGCCTCAATGCTCGGTGAAGTGAACAAACTGCGTGAACTGACCGCTGCCGTCGCCCAGGGTGGCGGTGCCAAAGCCCGCGAGCGTCACGAAAGCCGCGGCAAGCTGTTTGTACGCGACCGCATCGATCACTTGATCGATGAAGGCTCGCCGTTTTTAGAGTTTTCCGCCCTGGCGGCGCACAACATATACGATAGCGAGATCCCTGCCGCTGGTGTGATCACCGGTATTGGCCGTGTTTCCGGCGTGGAGTGCGTGATCGTCGCTAACGATGCCACAGTTAAAGGCGGCACTTACTTCCCGCTGACCGTCAAAAAGCATATTCGCGCCCAGGAGATCGCCCGCAAGCATCGTCTGCCGTGTATCTATTTAGTCGATTCCGGCGGCGCTTTTCTGCCCCGTCAGGACGAAGTCTTCCCCGACCGTGACCACTTCGGGCGCATCTTCTATAACCAGGCGACCATGTCGGCTGAAGGCATCCCGCAAATCGCCGTGGTGATGGGTTCCTGTACCGCAGGCGGCGCTTACGTGCCCGCCATGGCGGATGAGTCGATTATCGTCAAAGAGCAGGGCACGATCTTCCTCGGTGGCCCACCCTTGGTAAAAGCCGCCACTGGTGAAAGCATTAGCGCCGAAGACCTGGGCGGGGCAGATGTTCACGCCAAGGTCAGCGGTGTCGCCGACCACTACGCGGAAAACGACGCCCACGCGCTGCAGCTTGCCCGCGCCTGTGTGTCGCGGTTGAACTGGCAAAAGCGCGGCAAGCTAGCCATGCAGGCACCCAAGCCACCCAAGCTTGACCCTGCTGAACTGTATGGGATTGTCGGCACCGACCTAAAAAAGCCCTACGACGTTCGCGAAGTCATCGGCCGCATCGTCGATGACTCCGACTTTGACGAGTTCAAGCGCTACTATGGCGAAACCCTGGTCACCGGCTTTGCCCATATTCACGGCTACCCGGTGGGTATTGTGGCCAATAACGGCGTGCTGTTTTCCGAAAGCGCAGTGAAAGGCGCGCACTTTATCGAGCTCTGCGCCCAGCGCAAGATTCCACTGATCTTCCTGCAGAACATCACCGGCTTTATGGTCGGCTCCAAGTACGAACACGAAGGCATCGCCAAGCACGGTGCCAAGCTGGTCACCGCCGTAGCCTGCGCCAAGGTACCCAAATACACCGTCCTGATTGGCGGAAGCTTCGGCGCCGGTAACTACGGTATGTGTGGCCGCGCCTATGACCCTAACCTGCTGTTTATGTGGCCCAACGCGCGCATTTCAGTGATGGGCGGCGAGCAGGCGGCGGGCGTCCTGGCCCAGGTTAAGCGCGAGCAGCATGAGCGCGAAGGCCGCGAGTGGAGCAAAGCGGACGAAGAAGCCTTTAAGCAGCCCACCCGCGACCAGTACGAGCATCAGGGCCACCCCTACTACGCCAGTGCCCGCTTATGGGATGACGGTGTGATTGATCCGCTGCAAACCCGCGATGTCCTTGGGCTCTCTTTAGCTGCCGCGATGAACGCAGAAATCGAAGAGACGCGCTTCGGCGTGTTCCGGATGTAAGGGGGTCTTACCATGGCTTACTCAACACTGATTATCGAAGAGGGTGTGGCGCGCCTGACCTTAAACCGCCCCGAGGTGCATAACGCTTTTGACGACAGCCTGATCGCTGAGCTAAACGCGCACCTTGACCAATTGCATACGTTGGCCGATTCAGGCGATGTGCGCGCGGTAGTGCTGGGTTCAGAAGGCAAAAGCTTCTCCGCGGGTGCCGATCTGAACTGGATGAAGCGCATGGTCGATTACGACCTGGAAGATAACGTCGCCGATTCCCGCAAGCTCGCCGCGCTAATGCATGGCCTGGATACGCTGCCCTGCCCTACCGTCTGCCGTGTGCAAGGCGCAGCCTTTGGCGGCGCGGTGGGCTTGGCTGCTTGCTGCGATGTGGTGATCGCCTCGGGCAAAGCCAAATTCTGCCTTTCGGAAGTCAAAATTGGCCTATCGCCCGCGGTCATCAGCCCTTACGTGCAGCGAGCCCTGGGCGAGCGACAGATGCGCCGCTATGCGTTAACCGCAGAAGTCATGGACGTCGAAATAGCGCTCGCGCTGGGTTTAGTCCATCTAGTGGTGGAGCACGATAAGCTAGACGACGAAGTGGACGCCATGCTGGCCACTCTGTTAGCCGGCTCGCCCCAAGCCCAGCGCGCCACCAAGGCGCTGATGGCCTCGGTCGCTCAAGCACCTGACAGTGACGCCACTCGGGAACATACCTGTCAGGTGATCGCCAAACTGCGGGTAAGCCAAGAAGGGCAAGAGGGTTTATCCAGTTTCTTTGAAAAGCGCCGCCCCGCCTGGGCCGATTCTAATAACACACCCCACGCTTCGGAGCGTCGCTCATGAGTCATTCACCCCCTATTGAAAAAAACGAAAGAGCCGAAAAAGCCGCTCGCACGACGCCTTTTGACACGCTTCTAGTCGCCAACCGCGGTGAAATCGCCTGCCGCGTGATGCGCACTGCGCGCCGTATGGGCCTGAAAACCGTCGCGGTTTACTCTGACGCCGATGCCAGCGCACGCCACGTGCGTGAGGCCGACGAGGCCGTTCGTCTGGGGCCTGCCGCCGCCCGGGAAAGCTATCTCAATATTGATGCGGTGATCGAAGCTGCCAAGCGCACCGGCACCGGCGCGATTCACCCCGGTTACGGCTTTCTTTCCGAAAACGGTACCTTCGTCAAAGCCCTTGAAGAAGCGGGCATTACCTTCGTCGGCCCGCCCGCCTCAGCAATTGCTGCCATGGGCGATAAATCCGCTGCTAAAGCGCGTATGGCCAATGCGGGCGTGCCGCTGGTGCCGGGCTATCACGGCGACGATCAGGACGACGCCCTGCTGCGCAGCGAAGCCGACAACATTGGCTACCCGGTGATGCTCAAAGCCAGCGCCGGTGGCGGTGGTAAAGGCATGCGCGTGGTTGAATCTGGCGATAGTTTTCAGGCCGCATTGGATGGCTGCCGTCGTGAGTCAAAAGCCGCCTTCGGCGATGACCGCATGCTAATCGAGAAGTACCTGGTGCAGCCCCGCCATGTGGAAGTGCAGGTATTCTGTGACCGCCACGGCAACGGCGTTTACCTGTTCGAGCGGGACTGTAGCGTTCAGCGGCGCCACCAAAAAGTCATTGAAGAAGCCCCCGCCCCCGGTATGACGGCGGAGCTGCGCAGCGCTATGGGCGATGCCGCGGTGCGCGCCGCCCAGGAGATCGGCTACGTGGGCGCGGGAACCGTCGAGTTTCTTCTAGACATTGACGGTTCATTCTACTTTATGGAGATGAACACTCGCCTCCAGGTCGAGCACCCGGTGACCGAGATGATCACTGGCCAGGATTTGGTCGAGTGGCAGTTGCGCGTCGCCATGGGCGAACCGCTCCCTTGCAGCCAAGACGAGCTAACGATTACCGGCCATAGTTTTGAAGCGCGCATTTATGCCGAAGACCCGGAGCAAGACTTCCTACCCGCGACCGGCCTGCTCACTCGCTTTGCGCTGGATTTAGAAGGTGCTGGTTTAAGCGTAGATCAGGTGCGTTTGGACAGCGGCGTGGAGAGCGGCGATGCGGTGTCGATGCACTACGACCCCATGCTCGCCAAGCTAATCGTTCACGGCGCCGATCGTGATGCAGCGCTGGCTACACTCAACCGCGCCTTGGCGGCGCTGGATGTACAAGGTGTTGTGACCAACCGCGCCTTCTTAATGCGCTTGGCAACGCATCCGGGCTTTAAGAACGTGGAGCTGGATACCCGCTTTATCGAGCGCAACGAAGCGACGCTGTTTGCTCCCCGCACTTATAGCATGGACGCCTACGCCAGCGCGGCGCTGATTGGCCTGAATCAACTGGCTCAGGAGTGCGAAAGCGACTCGCCCTGGGATCGCCACGACGGCTTCCGCCTCAACGCACCGCACACCATTCGCATTGCCCTGTGTGACCCGGCAAGTGCGCAAGCGCCGGATAGCGATGAAGCGGTAGTGATCGTCGAAGGTAAACGCAGCCCTGGCGAGTCGCTGTGGAATCTCACTATTGGTGATGAAACCCTTACCGCGAGTTTGCAGCCGCTCACCGGCGATGCGGTAGCGGTTACCTTGAATGGCCACCGCCGTCGCCTGCAGGCCCGCCGCGACGGTCATGTGGTGGTCATGGCCGACCCCAGCGGTGAAACCCGCCTGTTCTGGCGGCGCATCGATGCCATTGATCACGGTCACCACGAGGCAGAATCCACGCTAACCGCACCCATGAACGGCACGGTCGTTGCATTGCTGGTAGAGCCCGGCGTTAATGTTGAAAAAGGCATGCCGCTAATGGTGATGGAAGCCATGAAAATGGAGCACACCATGACCGCTCCGGCGGACGGCAGCGTGGAAACCTTCCACTTCCAAGCCGGTGACACCGTGAGCCAAGGCGCCGTGCTGCTCGACTTTGCGGCCAATGAATAGGAGTCACTGATGCCATTGCCTACCTCTGTAAAGCTGTTTGAAATGTCGCCCCGTGACGGCCTGCAAAATGAGCCGGGGGCCATTGTGCCCACCGGGACTAAGATTGCTCTGATCGAGCGGCTTGCTAAAGCAGGTATCACGCATATCGAAGCCGCCAGCTTTGTATCACCCAAATGGGTGCCACAAATGGGCGACGCCGTTGAGGTCATGGCGGGCATCACACGCCAGCCAGGCGTGGTGTACTCCGCGCTGACGCCCAATCTAAAAGGGCTCGAAAACGCGCTAACTGTGGGCGTTGAGGAGGTCGCGGTATTTGGTGCGGCGTCTGAGGCTTTTTCACAAAAGAACATTAACTGCTCCATTGCTGAATCACTGACCCGCTTTGAGCCGGTGTTAGAGCGCGCCCGAGAAGCTGGCGTGCGCGTGCGCGGCTACGTCTCCTGCGTATTGGGCTGCCCCTACGAAGGCGAGATAGCCCCCGCCAAAGTGGCTGAAGTGGCCAAGGCGCTTTATGAGATGGGCTGCTACGAGGTGTCCCTGGGCGACACCATTGGCGTCGGCACGCCACTGGCTGCTAAACGCATGATTGAGGCGACGCGCCAACAGGTGCCCATTGAGTTTCTGGCCGCTCACTTCCACGACACCTACGGCATGGCGCTGGCCAATCTTTATGCCGTCCTAGAAGAAGGCGTTAGCGTTATTGATGCCGCTACCGCGGGACTTGGCGGTTGCCCCTATGCCAAGGGCGCTTCCGGCAACGTAGCCACTGAAGACGTGCTCTATCTGCTGGAAGGGCTAGGGATTGAAACGGGCATCGACCTACAGGCCGTGATTGAAACCGGCTACTGGATCACCAACGAGTTAGGCCGCAAGCCCAGCTCCAAGGTGGCCCTGGCAAAAGGCTCTAGCAGTTAAATGAGACGTGAATAATAAAAATTAAAAGCAGCGAGTTATCCCCTGCCTTCCCGTTCGGACAAGAAAAATATCGGAGAGATACACCATGGCATCACCTGCTCTTACCCAACCCAGCTACTCCAGCAGCATGGCTGACAAGCCGCTTCTTGGCATGACGATCGGCGATAAATTTGACCAAATCGCGACACAGCATGCTGATAATGACGCGCTGATCGTACTGCATCAGAACATTCACTGGAGCTATCGCCAGCTCCAGGAAGAGGTCAACCGCTGTGCCCGTGCGCTGCTCTCCATCGGCGTCAATAAAGGCGACCGTGTGGCCATTTGGGCACCCAACTGCAGCGAATGGACATTGACTCAGTTCGCCACTGCCAAAATTGGCGCCATCCTGGTCAACATTAATCCCTCTTACCGTACCCATGAGCTGGAATACGCACTGAACCAGTCTGGTGCGCGCTTTCTGGTCACTGCCAACAGCTTTAAAAGCTCTGACTACAGCGCCATGCTGTATGAGCTGGCACCCGAGTTAAAAACCAGTAACGATGGCGAGCTGAAGTCGCAAAAGCTGCCCGACCTTGAGTGCATTATTAATTTAAGCAGCGAAAAGCTGAGCGGCATGTGGCGCTGGTCTGACCTGATGAAAGAAGCCAACAAAGTTAGCCAAACCGATGTTGACGACCTGCAGGCGACGCTGCAGTTTGATGATGCGATCAATATTCAGTACACCTCGGGCACCACTGGCTTTCCTAAGGGCGCGACGCTTTCCCACCACAATATTCTCAATAACGGCTTCTTCGTGGCGGAGAGCATGGGCTTTACCAGTGAAGACCGCCTAGTGATTCCGGTGCCGCTTTACCACTGCTTTGGCATGGTGATGGGCAACCTGGGCTGTATGACCCACGGCGCCACCATGATCTACCCGGATGAGGGCTTCGATCCCGGCAAGGTGCTCAAGGCAGTGCACGATCAAAAAGCCACCGCGCTCTACGGCGTGCCCACCATGTTTATCGCCGAGCTTGAACACGAGGGTTTTGCTAGCACTGACTTCTCCACACTGCGCACCGGGATTATGGCGGGCTCGATCTGCCCTGCGGAAATCATGAAGCAGGTGATCAACAAGATGAACATGAAAGGCGTACAGATCGCCTACGGCATGACGGAAACCAGCCCGGTCTCCACTCAAACGGGTGCCAACGACAGCATTGAGAAACGCGTTTCCACCGTGGGCCGTACCCAGCCTCACTTAGAGAACAAAATTGTCGACCCCGGCAACGGCGGCATTCTGCCTCGGGGCGAAATCGGCGAGCTGTGTACCCGCGGCTATAGCGTAATGCTGAAGTACTGGAATAACGACAAAGCCACCGCCGAGGCCATCGACGAAGCGGGCTGGATGCACACCGGCGACCTGGCCACCATGGATGAAGAGGGCTACATCCAGATCGTCGGCCGCATCAAAGATATGGTCATTCGCGGCGGCGAAAATGTCTATCCCAAAGAGATCGAGGAGTTTCTCTACGTCCACCCGGCGATCTCAGAAGTACAGGTCACCGGCGTGCCCGACAAGAAGTATGGTGAAGAGCTGATTGCCTGGGTGAAACTCAACAGCACCGCGGGTGACGTCACCGGTGAAGAGCTGCGCGAGTACTGCAAAGGTAAAATCACCCACTTCAAAATTCCGCGCTATTTCAAGTTCGTTGACGAATTTCCCATGACCGTCACCGGCAAGATTCAGAAATTCAAAATGCGCGAAATTTCGATTCAGGAGCTAGGTTTAGATCAAGAGTCGGGTTTGGATCAAGAGTCGTAAGCGATGATCCCCGTCAACCCTCTAGTCGACCACTATCAGCGCGCCCTGCGCGCTGATGAGGTATTGGCACAAATTGATAGCCACTATCCCGCAGGCCCCACGCTGCATCAACTGGCTCCCTTGGATCAGTTGCATATTGGCGGCGTGGCAGCCTCTACACGGCTGCTGGAACGGCTCAACCCTGACACCCACAGAAAGGTGCTGGATATTGGCGCTGGGCTGGGCGGGCTAATGCGCCAGGGTGCTTCACTTGGTTTTCAAATGACGGGGCTGGATATCACCCACGGTTTTAGTGCGCTCAATAAATCGCTGAGCTTACGGGTCAGTCAGCCAGACGCCCCACCGCTTGCCTGGGTAACGGGCGATGCTTGCGCTCTGCCCTTTGCGGATAACAGCTTTGATGCCGTGCTGTTTCAGCACAGCCTGCTCAATATGCCCAATGCCTCCAAGGTAATCACAGAAAGTCGACGAGTTCTGCGCCCCGGTGGGCAGTTAGTGATGCACGAAGTCGTCAGTGGCCCCAACGTAGCTCAACTTCGCTACCCAGTGCCTTGGGCAGCCTCCTCCAAGCACTCCCATCTACTTACCTTGGTTGAACTGACTCGACTGCTTGAAATAGGCGGCTTTCAACTTGAACACGTGGACGACTGGAGCGAAATGGCCTTGGCGTGGCGCCAGCGGCAACGTCAAAAAGAGCAAGCGCCACAGCAAGCGGTGCTGTCCCCCCAGTGGGTATTTGGCGAGCGCTTTATCACTATGGGTAAAAATTTAGTCGATAACCTAGCCCAGGGCGCAATTAAAGTGGTGGAAATCCAAGCCAGTTGCTAATCTGAATAGAGTTGCTTTTTCCTCTCTACCCATGGCTATACGACAACACTTGGGTATGTACCGATAGGTGTAAGAGAAATGCCAATCAAACGCTTGGCAAGCACCCTGCTCTGCTGCTCCGTTCCCTGGTTTAGCAGCTACGCCGACGACACTCCGCCGGTGATGGCCTATACCGCCCCTAATAGCGAACTCATGCAGCTGGATAACGGCGTTATCTTAGAAGGCAGTGACCTTCAAAGCCTCGATAACTATACCAGCGGTTTTCGGGTCACCGCAGGCTACAGCCCCTGGCGACTCCCCCAACTCGATATTGGCGCTGAAATTGCCTACCGGGAAAGCGACGAAATCTCCACTTCCTCCGGTGTTAACCCGCTCATCATGGATACACTCAGTTTGGGTGGCGCCATTGTTGCCGGAGTTCGCATGGGCGCCTTCAGCGTCTATGCGAAGTCCGGCATCACAGAATGGCGTGGTGAAAGCGACCTGGAAGGCGCCGATGAAAGCGGTACTGCATTGCTACAAGGTTTCGGCGCCACGGTAACGATCAACCGGCTCGTCAGCCGCCTAGAGTACGAACGCATCGACGCCCCAACCCTCAGCCACCTCAATATGCTAAGCGCCTCGTTGCATCTGCCATTTTAAAGTGACACTTCGGCTTAACTTCGAAGCGGCACCCTATCCTCCAGCTCCTTTGATTTCGCTTAACATCCTCACAGTATCTCGTGCAGGGGATAGACCAAATACTTTGGTGTAATCACGGCTGAACTGAGTCGCGCTTTCATAGCCGACTTCGAAAGCTGCATCCGTGACACTTTTGGCACTGGATATCATGAGCGTTCGCGCCTGAAGCAATCGAACACGTTTTTGATACTGCAAGGGGCTCAACGTAGTGACCGCTTTGAAGTGCCGATGGAAGGCAGAGACACTCATTGCGGCTTTCTGAGCAAGCGACTCCACTCTAATGGGTTCGGCAAAATCTTGGCGGATCCGCTGAATAGCTTGGCTGACTCGGGCCATGGCGGTATCAGGGGCTGCTATTTCACGTAGCATCCATCCATGAGGTCCTTGCAGTACCCGATACAGAATCTCCCGTTCGTAAACAGGTGCAAGTGCCGCGATTTCCTCAGGGCTATTCATCAATCTCAACATGCGCACCCAAGCGTCTATTAGCTCGGTCGTTACATCGGCCACTGAAAATCCTGGGTCGTTTTCGTAACGTCTGGTGGTCTTTGGCAGGTCAGCCAGCAACATCGACAGCATTGCCGGTTCAAGTGTCAGACTCAAAGCGAGATAAGGCTCGCCTGAACTGCTAGGGTGCACGGCTCCTACTGCTGGCAACTCGATGGACATAACGAAATACGTTGCCGGGTCGTACCGCAGCGTGCGGTCACCAACCGTCATTGTTTTGCTGCCTTGCAGGATAAGGTTGATCATCGGATCGTAAACGGCGGCCAGCATATGTTCTGGAATCTCACCCTGAATCATGGCGATACGTGGTATCCCGGTTTCAGTACGGCGATTTTCTGCGTTTGAGGCCAATGATCGAAGTTCGTTGAGTTGGTTATTCATGGGCATCATGCTGACCCCGGGCGCACGCTTAGCGCAAGCAAAAAGCAGAAATAGGCAGGTTTGGAAGAGAAATAGCCTCGTTAGCGACAAAACACAGGATTACTCTGGTTGCTATCGACCACCTCTCAACAAGCGAGATACAGCATGCTGGATCATATCTTCATTTCTGTCAGCGACATAGAACGCTCCATCCGTTTCTACGATGCAGCTCTAACACCTCTCGGTATCACAGCGCGGCTCAATTACAACGGTAAGGATGGTCCTGCAGGCCACCCGGATCTCAAGGGGTTTGGTGCCAATGGTCGGGTGTTTTTCTGGTTACGTGAAGGAGTCGTGGAAGGCCGCGCAGCTCATATTGGCTTCGTAGCAAGCAGTAAAGCCGAGGTCGAATCAGCCTACGCCGCAGCCATGGGGGCAGGCGCTACCGACAATGGTACTCCCGGCGCACGTTTGCATTATGACCCCAACTACTACGCGGCTAACGTTCTAGACCCAGACGGTTACAGCCTTGAATTCGTCTACAAGAATTGGCAGCACGCACAATGAATACTCTCCTAATTTATGGTGCGACCGGCTATACCGGCCAAATGGCCGCAGAGCACGCAAAAAGGCTGGGCCTTGATTTCGAGATTGCTGGGCGCAATGCCGAGCGATTACAGGCTCTTGCCAACCGGCTAGACGTTCCTTACCGCGAGTTCAACGCGGATGCTCAAGCAGAGCAATCACTAAACGGCGTGAATGTGCTGCTGAACTTCGCGGGACCCTTTGCGCAAACGTCGAACGCGCTGATGCGGGCATGCATTAACGCCGGGGTCGATTATCTGGACATCACCGCTGAGATCAACATCTATAGGCTAGCAGAACAGTTGGGCTCTGAAGCGGCTGAAGCCGGTATCATGCTCTTGCCGGGCGTCGGCTGGGATGTGGTACCGACAGATTGCCTAGCAGTGCATGTCGCTCGTCGTGTGCGGAAGCCGCAGTCGCTGAGTGTGGCTCTTCAGGTTCCGGGCTCCATGTCGCGGGGTTCGGCAATGAGCGTTAGCGAGATCATTGGCGCAGGTCTGTTGGCGAGGGTCGACGGTCAGCTTGTACCGACGCCCGATGCGCAACCACGCTACTTCGATTTTAGTGAAGGATCGGTGCTTTGCGCACCATTGTCTTTTGGTGACCTGGTCACCGGCTGGCACTCTACCGGCATCCCAAATATCGCTATGTTCGTGCATATCAGAGGTGACGCGTTCCCCGAGGGGGATCTATCACAGTTGCCCGATGGCCCAACCGCTCAGCAACGCGATTCCCACCGGGCTCGTGCTGTGGTCGAAGTGACGGCGGCCGACGGAACGGTTGTCCGATCGATGATCGAAACCATCAATGGCTATTCCTACACACCACTGGTGGCCGTAGAAGCAGCGCGCCGTGTACTGGAAGGTGATCGGCAGCCAGGCTTCGAAACCCCGGCACAGATATTCGGTAGCGGTTTCGCCGAGACCATTGCGGGTACGACGATTATTGATCTTTAGGATAGAGGCTGGCCATCCGGGAGTGGGAGTTACAAAATTTGATCCTCACGCCTATCGAATTCGCTCTGCGCCTGGGTGACGGTTTCCAGATAGTTGATCGTCCACCGGTATAGGGCCCCAAACGGTTCCTCCAGCGTTCGTCCCAAAGAGGTGATGCTGTATTCCACCGCGACTTGGGAGGAAGGGATTACCCGACGAGCGAGAATGCCATTTCGCTCAAGACGACGAAGCGCCTGAGTCAACGACTTTTGTGTAATGCCTTCCAGACGTCGTTTGAGTTCGTTGAACCGGAGCGGCTTCTCGCAAAGTGCCGCCAGGATCAGTATCGACCACTTATCCGCTATCTGATCCAGCAAGAAGCGGCTCGTACAATCGACTGGTTTGTCCTTTCCGGTTGACCCGCTTCGAGCCGATATCCGATCAGTCGTGTCCTGCATCCAGTTACCTCCGATATACCTGATGACTTTTAAGTGCGTAATTGATATCTGGTTTCAGAAGTATACCATTTGAATTCATTCGAAAGGAGTCAACCTCATGTCGTCAATTCATCTCAAAAAAATGGAAGATAAACTCTCGGTCGTTGATGTGCTCTACCGATTCGCTGCAGGCATTGATCTGCGCGACAGAGTACTTCTCGCAGCGACCTTCACAGAAGATGCGATATCTGATTTCCGGCCTGCCGCGGCGAAAGCTGGATTTGAATATCCAATACTGCAAGGCAGAGAAACTATCGTCTCAGTGTTGTCGGACTCGTTGCAGCCCTTCGACACGACCCACACCGTCACCAACCCTCGAGTATGTATAGATGGTGACAAGGCGTATCTGGAAGCGATAGTGGAAGCCCAGCACTTGCCTCGCGACGACCACTCACGGCACTACCTCATGAAAAACCGCTATGACGTCGAATTGGTTCGACACGGGGAAGCTTGGCTGATTCAGCGAGCGACGATCGACAACGTATGGCGCGATGGCGATCCAGCGGTTCTCTCCGGTGTTTAGAAGACGGCCAAGGTTTCCGCTACTACTCAGCTGATGTCGAAAAGGTGTGATGCTGGAGATGCGTACCCATACACTTTCGTAGGCAACCGGCAAGTCTGCTTCTGTGTCTTTGACTATTGTTGATCGGAACCCCGCCGAGTCCCAACGGAAAAGCCATTGGTGCAGCCGTGCGCAGGGTACTGGACAGTGAGCGGCGGCCAGGTTCCCCCCGGTGCGGATATCCGGGGGTTCGCCGCGGTTCAGAAAATTAGCAGCTAGAGTAGCTGGCTCATTCCCACCAATTATCAAGAGATATGCAATGGAATATGACTTTTATTGGATCAGCGGTAGCCCTAACGCTTGGCGTGCCATGTTAACACTGGAGCATAAAGGAATTTACTACCATTCCCATAGACTTGACCCCGGCAAGCAGGAGCAGAAAAGCCCAGCATTCCTGGAACTCAATCCTTTAGGCAAAGTACCTGTTCTAAAGCATGGCGATGTCGTAGTCGCTGAATCGATTGCTATCATGGCTTATCTGGAGCGCGTACACCCGCAGCCGCCACTCTTTGGTGTAACAGCTGCCGAAACGGGGCTGATATGGCAGCGGATTTTTGAATTCGTCAACAGTTTGCGCGATGTCATAGACGATGGTGTGGTTCGTCCACTTAGCCAAGGGGCAATGTTACATGACACTGATGCATTGAAAATGGCTGCCAACACCTTGTACGCATCATTGGATAGAATGGAGACCACTTTGGGAACATTCAATTATTTGGCGGGCAATAAGGTGTCTGCGGCAGACTTTACAGTGCTGCCCAATCTTTTGATGCTTATGCGCGTAGGCAGCCGTTCCGACGCATTGGCACTCAAATTGAAGTTTAACGAGATTCGTTCTAACTATTCTGCAATCGACAGCTGGCTTGCTCGTTTGGAGACATTGCCAGCTTTCGATGCAGCATATCCACCGCACTGGCGCTTATCTTGATTGGCCGAGTGACTATTGGCATCTGCTCGTTTATATAAATGCCGGAACGAATAGTGCTACTGGACACCATTGCTAGGCTGTTGTTGAGATTTTGGCTCTTGCCCCTGCTCAGGCGGTGTCCAGATAGGCACATCCTGCCGTTGCGGCTCGGGCCAATCCTGCTGCATAGCGCTATTGAGCGCTTCTTCGAGTTTCATGAACAGCTCACTATAGCGAGGGCCGAAAGCATTCCCTCCCTCAATGTCCTTCCAGGTTGCAAACAATTCATCCTCATGGGCATCTTCGTTCTGTACAAAGGCCCAGGTCATCTGCTTAGCTCGCATAGGGTGCACGCCCATGGCAGTCAGTGCATGCCCGCCTAGCTCCAGCGCTGAATGATAGGTTTCACTGATAACATCGTCGGCCCCTGCGTCACGTAGCTGATAGCCATGCCCACGGTCGAATGCACGGGCCAGCACCCACACTTGGGGGTAGACATGCTTCACATGCTTAACCATCTGCACGGCACGCTCACGATCGTCTAACGCGATAACCAATAATCGGGCGTGCTCAATCCCTGCGGTCTCAAGCAAGTCGGAGCGGCTGGCGTCGCCAAAGTAGCTTTTGATGTTAATTTTGCGCAGATTCTCGATCTGCTCGATCTCATGATCCAAAGCCACAATGGGAATGTTGTTGGCGCGCAACAAGCGGCAGATAATTTGTCCAAACCGCCCTACGCCCGCAACGATAACCGGTGCCTGCTCCTCGATTGTATCGGCCTCTCGGTCGTCATTTTTGGCCATTTGGTATCGCGGAAGTACTAAGCGGTCGTAGGCAATAAACAGCAGTGGGGTTAAGAACATCGATAGCGCCACGACTAACGAAAGCACCTGGGAGATATCGGTAGGAATCACGCTGTTTTGAACGCTGTAGGTCAGCAGCACAAAGCCAAACTCACCGGCTTGGGCAAGGCTTAAAGTGAATAGCCAGCCGTTGCTACCATGTACCCGAAATAGCAGCGCCAAGCCCAGCAGAATCAGACCTTTAACAACGATAACCGCCAAACCTAGCGATAGCACCGCGCCCCACTCCGCCGCTAACACCGAGAAGTTGATGCCCGCTCCTACGGTAATAAAGAACAGCCCCAGTAGTAGTCCTTTGAAGGGCTCAATATTGGCTTCCAGCTCGTGCTTAAATTCACTGTTGGCGAGCACCACTCCTGCCAGGAAGGCACCCAGTGCGGGAGATAAATTGACCACACTCATCAGGGCGGCGATGCCAATCACCAGCATCAGCGCAGTAGCGGTAAATACTTCACGCAGGCCAGAGCCAATCACATAGCGAAACAGCAGTGGCATTAAGTAGTAGCCGCCGGCGATGACACTCACGATGGCACCCACGACCACTAAGGCGTGCGCCCAGCCCGGCAAGTGCGCTACCAGGCTTAAGCTGGCGTGGCCATCATCACCGCCCGCCCCCATCAACTTAGGCAGCGCTAGAAGCGGGATCAGCGCCAGCATGGGGATCACCGCAATATCCTGAAACAACAGCACCGAGAAAGCGCTGCGCCCGCCCTCCGTTTTGGCGAGCCCCTTTTCATTCAGTGTTTGCAGCACAATCGCCGTGGAAGAGAGCGCAAAAATCAGCCCCACCGCCAGGGCGGTTTGCCACACAAGCCCAAGCCACCAGGCAATAGCGGTGCCAGCTGCGGCGGTTAGCACGACCTGAAGCCCACCCAGACCGATCAGCCGAACCCGCATTGCCCACAGACCTTTGGGGTCAAGCTCCATACCCACCAAAAATAGCATCATCACCACACCAAACTCGGCAAAGTGCTGAATGGTGGTGGTTTCCTGCCCCACCAGCCCCAGGATTGGCCCAATCACTACCCCGGCGACCAAGTAACCCAGTACCGACCCCAGGCCAAAACGCTTGGCAAGAGGTACGGCGATCACCGCGGCAACAAGATAAATAAAGGCTTGAATGAAATAACTGGTCATCGGGGCTCCTTAAATTGACAGACGCTACTTGACTTCCCAGAGCAATCAGGTAGCGTACTAGTACGTTAGTACATCACTAATTACTCGGTAGCGAACTATGCCTTCAAACGGTCACTATCAGGCAGAGCTAATCGACCACCTACTCTCCATTGATTCACCTGAAGCAATGGATCGAGCGCTGGCGAGCCTGCTAACGCCTGCAGAGTACCAAGAAATCAGTAAACGCCTACAAATTTTTAAGCTGCTGCGTGAAGGCGTGCCCCACCGCAAAATTGCCGAAACCCTGGGCGTGGGAATCGCTACGGTTTCGCGGGGTTCCCGCGCGCTTACCACGTTACACTCTTCAAGCCCTTCTTCACGGAATGATGCATCATGACCACTGCCAATACACATGCCTCACCAGGCCCGCAGCCTTTTACGCTGCCGCGCAAACCTCACTATGTGACCTTGGCGGCGGACTGCGACTTCTTTGCCCTGTTTCAGAAAATCGAGCGTCGGTTTGATACCTGCTACATGCTTGAGTCTCTGGGTGAAGATAGCCATATGGCGCGCCACTCGATTATCGGCTTCGACCCCGAGTACACGCTCTACGCCAACGGCAACACACTGACCATTGAAGAACGTGGCGGCAATGCCAACCACTACACTAGCGACAACCCCTACGAACTGCTGCGCAGCCTGATCCCGCAGAATATTATTTCCCGCAAGTACGCCGGAGGGTTAAGCGGTTACCTTGGTTACGATGCCATGCAGTATTTCGAGCCATCGCTTACGTTAAAAGCCAGCGATGATTTCGACACCTTCCGTTTCGGGCTTTACAAAGATGGCCTGATCCTCGACAAGATGACCGGAGAAGTCACCTACTTCTATTACGACAACAGCCGCTACGAATTTCTACAGACGTTAATTGATGCAGACGATGAGCCGGCAGGCCCGCTGAAAATCACCGCCTTAGGCGACACCATGAGCCAGGCAGAACACGCCGAGGCGGTGGCCAAGGTGAAACAGGATATTATCGACGGCAAAGTGTTCCAGTGCGAAGTTGGCTTTAAAAAACGCTTCAGTATTAAAGGCGACGCCCTGGCGCTGTATGACCAGCTACGCACCATCAACCCGTCGCCGCAAATGTACTACGTCAAATTTGGCGAACAAAAGCTAATTGGCGCAAGCCCAGAGCTTTTATTTCGGCTGCGCCAGGGCGAGATGGAGACCTTTCCGCTGGCGGGTACCACCACCCGGGGTCAGACGCCCCAAGAAGATACCCAGCTCGCCCGCGCGCTGCTTAACGATCCCAAAGAGATCGCCGAGCACAATATGATCGTGGATCTACACCGCAACGATATTGGCCGGGTAGCGCAGTTTGGCACGGTGAAAGTGCGCAGTTTGATGGATATCAAACGCTTTAGCCACGTGCAGCATATCTCCAGCGAGATCGTCGGCATCATCGCCGAAGGCGAAGATATGTTTACCGCGCTGGCCAGCAACTTCCCCGCGGGCACCCTCACCGGCGCACCCAAAATCGAGGCGATGAAAATCATCGACGATCTGGAAACCGACGGGCGCGGCCCCTACGGAGGCGCAGTGGGCCAGTTCTCGTTCAACGGGGACTGTACCTTTGCGATTCCGATTCGTACCGTGTTTGTGAATGGTGAGCGTGCCTACGTGCAAACCTGCGGTGGCAATGTGTTTGATAGCAATGCCGCCGATGAGTATGAGGAGATCCGCCGCAAGTTTGCCGGTACTCGCAAAGCCCTTACCCCCTTTATGGAGACGGACATGGAGAGCCCAGCATGAAGGTACTTATCATCGATAATTACGACTCCTTCACCTATAACCTCTACCAGTTTATTGGTGAGATTCTAACCACAGAGAAGAATCGCGGCGGGCTGGCCAATTTTGAGATTATCGTTAAGCGCAACAATCAGATCGATTACGGCGCCATCGAAGCCATGGCCCCGGAGCGTATTATCATCTCCCCCGGCCCCGGCTCGCCGGATGACCCGCGCTACTTTGGTGTATGCGCTGAAGTGATCGAGAAACTGGGTAAGACCACCCCGCTGCTGGGAGTATGCCTGGGTATGCAAGGCATTGTGCACGTATTTGGCGGCAAGGTAGTGAAGGCGCCGCTACCGATGCATGGCAAGATCAGCCCGATCAACCACAATAACGCATCGGTGTTTAACGGCGTGCCCGACCAGCTTGAAGTGATGCGCTACCACTCGCTAATTGCCGATGCGATCACCCTGCCCGAGTGCCTGGAAGTGACCGCCACCGTAGGCGCACTTGCAGCCGATAGCTTTGAGCAGCGCAGCCGTTGGCTGGCACTGGGTGAATTCGAACTGATGGGGGTTAAACATCGGGAGTACCCGATTCACGGCATCCAGTTTCACCCAGAATCGTTTGCCACCGAAGGCGGCAAAGAGCTGATCGCTAATTTTCTTTTCGCGCACGGCAATCACGCCAGAGCGTAGGCACCAAGTATAGGGTGGCTAAACGGGTGGCTAAATGAGACTCAATGAAACCGTTAGCCACCCTAGACAGGCCAGATTTACGACAACCGTCAGCCAGAACGTAACTTGAAAGGCGGTTTTCTGGGTTTTATGCCTCAGCTGCTGTTGGGCCAGTAGCGCACCCGGCCAGCCACCCACTACCCCAAGCAGATGTAGCGACTTTTCACTCACCCGACGGCGGTTTTTAATAGCCGCCTTTTTGTCGATAGCGTAAGTGATATAAGCGATAACGCTCACTACAGCGTAAAAGGCGACGATTGGGATCACAGTGAAGACTCTTGAATGATGGGGAGTTACTTGCGCCGCTGGGAAGGCTTTCCGACCGCCGCTGGCTTACCGCGGCCTTTACCAACGGGCTTACCTTTAGCTCCAGGCTTGCTTTTAGCACCAAGCTTGCCGGGGGCTTTGCTGCCCTTGGAGTGCGGCTTGCCTAACGTACTGCCTTTCGGGCCGGTACCTGTTTTTCCACTGACTTTTCCGCTGGCGGCTTTTTTACCCTTGACGGGTGGTTTAGCCCCGGCGGCTTTGGCACCAGCCGCCTTCGCGCCTGCTTTGGCCGGGCGCCCTTTTGCGGAAGGCGGTTTTGCCTTTCCTGCGCCTGAGCTGTAGTTGGGCCTTTCCGGTTTAGCTTTACTTTTCTTTTCTGGTGCCGCCTCTGAGCGTTCGGTCAGCGCGATAATGGTATCGATCTCTTTGGCAGTGAGATCGCGCCAGTCGCCCAGGGCTAAGCCTTTTAGCGGCACATTCATAATGCGCGTGCGAATAAGCTGGGTAACCTCGTAGCCGAAGTATTCACACATACGACGAATTTGCCGATTGAGCCCCTGCACCAAGGTAATAGTGAACACAAAGGTGGACTCTTTTTGTACCTTGCAGCGCTTGGTCACCTTGCCAAGAATCGGCACGCCGCTCTGCATGCCGTCAATGAACTCGTCGGTGATCGGTTTGTTCACCGTCACCTGGTACTCTTTTTCGTGGTTGTTATTGGCGCGCAGAATCTTATTAACCAGATCGCCGTTATTGGTTAAAAAAATCAGCCCCTGGGAGTCTTTATCGAGCCGCCCAATGGGAAAAATGCGCACGCCATGCTTCACAAACTCAACGATATTGTCCTTTTCGCTGGATTCAGTGGTGCTGACAATGCCCACCGGTTTGTTCAGCGCGATCAGCACCAGATCCTCCTCTTCCTGAGGCTCGATCTCCTGACCGTTTACTTTAACCAAGTCACCCGCCACCACTTGATCACCGGTAGTCGCACGGCGACCGTTTATCCATACGTTGCCCTGCTCCACAAAGCGGTCGGCTTCACGGCGAGAGCACATCCCGCTCTCGCTAATATATTTATTGATACGGGTAGATTTTCGAAACGACATAAAACGCCATGTGGCTATAAGAGGATAAGCAAACAGTTAAAAAGAGGAGCCGGGCTCCTTTAAGAAGGCCAACTCCTCGTCGGTAGAGCCCCGCCCCAACAGTGCGTTGCGGTGCGGGTAGCGCCCAAAACGATCAATAATCGCCTTGTGGCGCACTTCAAAATCGTAGTTATTCTCTAACCCCGGCTGGTCAAACAGCTGCATCGCCAGCTCATGAATGGCCGCGGATTCGCTATGCATATAGGGCATATACAAAAACGCACGCTGCTCGCTGGTTAGTTCTGCGTCTGCCCCAGCGGCTACCGCCTCTTGAGCTAGCGCCAGCGCTAAGGGATCAGTGGCAAAGGCGCGAGCGTCATCGCGATAGATATTGCGCGAGAACTGATCCAGCACAATGATCTCCGCAAGCCGCCCTTGCGGCGTTTGACGCCATGCGTAACATTCACACCGCGCGGTTTGGGCATGCAGCGCGCCAAACCGCTGCGAGATTGTACGATCCAACTCAGCGTCTTTTTTAAACCACTGAGCAGGCGTCAACTCCTCAAACCAAAAGTCGAGTACCGCTTGAACATCTGAGGACATTGACGCCTCCCTGTTGTAGTAGAACGTTGTAGTAAAACGTTACGGTTAAAAATCACGGTAAAAAATCGTGTTAAAACAGCCTAGCCGGTGTTGCGCAGACCTGCCGCTATGCCCGCCATAGTGACCATCAACGCCCGGGAAAGATCGGCGCTGATCGCCCCATCGGCGTCGCGATTACGCTGCAGCAACTCCGCCTGCAAACCGTGCAGCGGATCGATGTAGGGGTTGCGAACATCGATCGCCTGGCGAATCAGCGGCGTGTTTTCCAATAGCTTCTCTTGCTGAAGAATATCCAGCACTGCTTCTTCCAACGACGCGAAGCGCTGGCGTAACTTTTTACCCAACGCCTTCAGTGAGGGCTCGTCGACCAAGCGATGCTCGTAGTAAGCGGCAATGGCGACATCGGCTTTGGCCAGCAGCATCTCCAGCATGTCCAGATAGGTGCCAAAGAAAGGCCACTCGTTGCGCATCTCCTGTAGCACATCGCGTCCACCGGGCTGCTCTAAGCGCCGCGCAAAGGCTTCGCCGCTGCCCAGCCACGCGGGTAGCATCAGGCGAATCTGTGTCCAGGCGAAAATCCATGGAATGGCGCGCAGGGTTTCCACCCCGCCATCCTGGCGCCGCTTGGTGGGGCGTGAACCCAACGGCAGCCTACCCAAGGCGCCTTCCGGTGTGACCGCGCGGAAATAGGGCACGAAGTCCGGGTCTTCACGCACCACGCCCACATAGGCGCCATGCGCCACCTTGGCGAGCTGATCCATCTCTTCACGCCAGTGCGGCTCTGGCGCGCGCGGCGGCAGCAGCGTAGCTTCCAACACTGCACAGGCATAGATCTCCATGGAGCGCAGGGCAATATCGGGTTGGCCAAACTTGAAGCGAATCATCTCGCCCTGCTCAGTCACCCGCAGGCTGCCGTTTACCGAGCCTGGAGGCTGAGAGAGTATCGCCGCATGGGCCGGGCCGCCACCACGACCAACGGTACCACCGCGACCGTGGAACAGGGTTAAATCGACGCCGTGCCGGTTACACACATTCACCAGCGACTCTTGAGCACGGTACTGCGCCCAGGCAGCGGCCAGCTGGCCGGCATCTTTTGCCGAGTCGGAGTAGCCGATCATGACCTCCTGACGGTCATCGATCAGCGAACGGTAGCCCGGTATCGCCAGCAGCTGATCCACCACATCGCCTGCGTGATCCAGGTCGTTAAGGGTTTCAAACAGCGGTGCAATAGGTAGCGTTACCTGCCCCCCGACCTCTTTCATCAGCAGTGCTACGGTGAGCACGTCCGAGGGTTCAGCGGCCATGGAAATGATGTAAGTTCCCAGCGCTTCGGAGTGCTCCTGGGCGATAACTTTGAAGGTATCCAGCACTTCGCGGGACTCGGCGGAGCACTCCCAGCGACGCGGAATCAGCGGGCGACGTGAGGCCAGCTCCTCAAGCAGAAATTCCTGACGTTTGGCTTCGTCCCACTCCTGGTAGTGACCCAGGCCAAGGGAGCTTGTTAGCTCTTCAATGACCTGGGCATGGCGACTGGCTTCCTGACGTAGGTCAAGCTTGGTCAGCGTAACGCCAAACACCGCTACTCGGCGCAGCGTATCCAGCAGCGCGCCGTTAGCGATGGTGTCGAGGCCCACATCACACAGCGAGCGGTAACAGGCGAGCAGCGGTGAGTAGAGCTGATCGCGGGTTTCAATAATCGGCCCGCCGTCGTAGTTGCGCCCTTCCAGTTCGGCCTTGGCCCAATCCCGGGTCGACTCCATCTTAGCCAGTAGGCGTTTCAACACTTCGCGATAAGGCTCTGCTACATCGCCTGCCTCGGCTTTGAGGGCGCTATTGGCCTTCCACATGGAGAGCTCGGTTTTAAGCTGTTCAAGATCGCGCAGATAGAGATCAGCGGCCATCCAGCGGCCTAAAAGTAGTACTTCACGGGTCACACGAGCGGTCACATTCGGATTACCGTCCCTGTCGCCCCCCATCCAGGAGGCGTAGCGAATCGGTGCGGCGTCCAACGGCAGTCGCTCACCGGCGGTATCCAGCAGCAGGTTATCCAAATCTCTATGGAAATCTGGCACCGCCTGCCACAGGGAGTTTTCAATCACCGCAAAGCCCCATTTGGCTTCGTCCACCGGGGTGGGTCGCTCGTGACGGATCTCGTCGGTGTGCCACGCCTGGCTAATCAGTTCTTCCAGGCGCCCCTGGGCACGGGTGCCACGCTCCGGGTAATCCTCGGAACTCTCAATGGCGGTTAAGCACTCATCGATGGCATCATATTTTTGGATCAAGGTTCGGCGGATAACTTCGGTGGGGTGCGCGGTGAGTACCAGCTCAACGCGCATATTGGCGAGGGTCTCGACCAGTTTACGCGGTGAGTTGCCCGCCTGCTCGGCACGCGCAAGCAGTTCCCCGAGCACCGGCTGGGAGCCGGGCTTGTAGTCCTCTACCCGGCGAAAGCGCGCCCGATAGTGCTGTTCGGCAATGTTCGCGAGGTTTAAGAACTGGTTAAACGCCCGGGTGACCGGCAGCAGATCCTGCTCGGGAAGCTCACGCAGGTACTCGATCAGTTCGCGCTGCTGCAGTGAATCGCCCTGGCGCCCGCGCTTGGCGTGGGCGCGAATGGTTTCAATTTTATCGACAAATGCTTGGCCCAAATCGTCGGCAATGGTTCGCCCCAGGCTGTCGCCCAGAATACGCACATTATCGCGCAGAGATTCGTGTAGGTCGTGACTCATTGGCATGGCCTCCTTGCAGGGGTCGCGTCATTATTAGATCAGGAATGGGTAGATTGTTTTTCTTCTGCTTTGGCTGCCTGCCAGTGGGCTTCCATCTCGTCTAGGGAAGCCTCTATTAATGGCCGCTGGGCAGCGCTAAGCTCGCGCTCGACAAAACGAAAGCGGCGCTCGAACTTGGCATTGGTAGCGCGCAGGCACTGCTCTGGATCGGCATTCAGCGTGCGGGCAAGATTGGTCACTGCAAACAGCAAATCGCCGACTTCTTCCTGGGCGTGCTGTTGATCACCGGCGGCGAGCGCCTCTTCTACTTCCGCCAGCTCTTCACGAATTTTAGCCACCACGCCGCGCGCATCGGGCCAATCGAAGCCTACTCGCGCGGCGCGCTTGGACAGCTTGGCAGCGCGGCTAAGGGCGGGCAGCGTGCGCGGCACATCGTCGAGCACAGAGGGCTGCTCTACGGCTCTCTCGGCACGCTTCCTTTTCTCACGTTCTTCGGCCTTCAATGACTCCCAGCGGCTGTTGACCTGCTGAGTTTGCACCTCTTCGGCACTCACTCCTGGCGGGCGGCGGGAGGCCAGCGTGCCCTCCGGAAACACGTGCGGATGGCGGCGCAGCATTTTGGCGGTCAACGTATCGACGATATCAGCAAAGTCGAAGCGCTGCTCTTCCGCGCCGAATTGGGCGTAGTAGACCACTTGAAAGAGCAGATCGCCCAGCTCGCCGGGTAGTTCGTCAAAAGCGCGCCGCTCGATGGCATCGGCGACCTCGTAGGCCTCTTCCAGGGTGTGGGGCACAATGCTGTCCCAATCCTGCTGGAGATCCCAGGGGCAGCCCTGCTGCCGGTCGCGCAGCACCTGCATCAGGGTCAGCAGATCATCGATACCATGGCGCATTATGCCCCTCCCTTGCGAATTTGTTGTTCCGGGTCGGCGTTGCGCAAACGGCGCACTTCGGTAACGTTGGGCAACTGCTGGATACGCGAGAACAACCGTCCCAGGGATTCAAGGCCATCGACTTCCAGGGTAATGCGCAGCCGGGCAATGCCTTCATCGGTGTCCGTTAGCGTGTTCACGGCAAGCACGTTGACTTTTTCATTACCGAGCAGGCCCGTGACATCGCGCAGCAGCCCGGAGCGATCCCAGGCCTGAATCTCGATGGTCACCGGGTAGCGGGTCTGGGCGCGTTCGCCCCACTCCACTTCGATAATGCGCTGGGGTTCGTCCAGCCGCAATTGCAGAATATTACTGCAGTCCTGGCGGTGAACGGTGACGCCACGCCCCTGGGTAATAAAGCCGATAATCGGTTCGCCAGGCACCGGACGGCAGCAGTTGGCCATACTGGTTTTAAGGTTGCCGACGCCGAGCACCGTGATATCGCTTTTGGTGGCTTTGCTGGATTGGCGCTTAGGTTTGGCGAGCAGGCGATCGAGCTGCTCTTGGTCGTCGGTTTCACCAAACAGTTGCTGAGCCTGGTGCAGCACCTGACCGATACGCAGGTCACCAGCGCCGATGGCCGCGTACATGTCCTCGGCGTTTTGGTAGTTGACCGCCTTGACCAGCTTGGGCAGATCGAGACCTTCGACATCCAGGCGGCGCATTTCACGGTCAAACAGCACGCGCCCCTCGTCCAGGTTTTGATCCCGTGCCTGATGTTTGAACCACGCCTGGATTTTGGCCCGCGCCCGGGAAGTGCGTACATAGCCCAAACTGGGGTTTAGCCAGTCGCGGCTTGGGCCGCCTTTAGTGGCGGTAAGAATTTCTATCTGCTGGCCGGTTTTTAACTTGTAGGTGAGCGGCACAATGCGCCCATTAATCTTGGCGCCTCGGCAGCGGTGGCCAATCTCGGTATGCACCCGGTAGGCGAAATCGATCGGTGTGGCAATTCGCGGCAGGTCAATCACGTGACCGTCAGGAGTGAAGACGTAAATGCGGTCAGGGGCCACATCACTGGAGAGCCCTTCGCGCAAATCGCCAAAGCCGCCCACTTCGTCCTGCCACTCCAGAACCTGACGCAGCCAGGCAATTTTCTCTTCGTAGCTACGGCTTTTGGCGTTGGTATCGTGGCCTTTGTAACGCCAGTGGGCACAAACGCCCAGCTCCGCTTCGTCGTGCATGGCGAAGGTGCGAATCTGGATTTCGAGCACCTTGTTTTCCGGCCCCATAACAGCGGTATGCAGCGATTGATAGCCGTTCTTTTTGGGGTTGGCGATATAGTCGTCAAACTCGTTGGGCACGTGGTGCCAGCGCGAGTGAATAATCCCCAGCACGGTGTAGCAGTCCGCCACTTCCGGCACCAGAATACGCACTGCGCGCACGTCATGAACTTGTGAAAAATCGATCCGTTTGCGCTTCATTTTGCGCCAGATCGAATAGATATGCTTGGCTCGCCCATCCACGTCGTAGCGGTGGATGTGCTGAGCTTCCATCAAGCCTTTGATGGTTTCGACCACATCGTGAATATAGCGGTCGCGGTCAAGGCGTTTCTCCGCCAACAGCTTGGCAATCGCCTTGTACTCATCTTCGTGCAGGTAGCGAAACGATAGATCTTCCAGTTCCCACTTAAGCTGACCGATGCCCAGGCGGTGGGCCAGCGGCGCATAAATATCGGCGACTTCACGAGCCACCAGTAAACTTTTTTCCCGGGGAGCGTCTTTTACCTGGCGTAGTGCGCAGGTGCGTTCGGCAATCTTAATGAGTGCCACGCGCACATCACCGACCATATTGACCAGCATCTTACGCAGGTTTTCCTGCTGATTGTGTTGGCCCATGCCATGGTCAGGCGCCAACGGGTAGCTAATAGCGGCCATTTGCAGCACGCCATCAATCAGACTGGCCACTTCTTCGCCAAAGCGTTTTGTCACGGACTCAAGGCTCAGCAGCCCTTCCCGCACTGCACGGTAGAGAACGGCGGCCTCAAGCGTGGCTTGGTCTAGCTTTAACTCACCAAGGATATCGGCCATTTCCAGGCCCATGCGAAAACTAGAGCCTGGCGATAGCCATACGCGATGGGTGCGCGGGGCTTCAAGCTCCAGTTGTTCGGCGAGTTCACAGGCGCCGACTAGACGCTCAGGCTCAGGTAGGCGCACATCCTCCTGCAGGCGCGTTAACCACTGCTGTATATCCACCTTTCCGCCCGCGGTTAGCGGCTGGTCTTCACGCACTTTCACCATGACAATTACTCATCCTTTCAGGGAGACGGTCTCTGCACGACCGCCACCGTGGCTTGATGCGATGGGGAAACGTCTAGTCCCCGTATTCGAACAGCATCAGCGTTTCCATATGCGCAGTGTGAAGGAACATATCCGCCACTGCTACTTGCTTGACCCGGTAACCCGCATGCACAAGATGTGCCGCATCCCGAGCAAGCGTCGCCGGATCACAGGAAATATAGACCACCCTGGGCACCGGGTGATGCGCCAGCGCCTGACAAATAACTTCGGCGCCGCTTCGCGGCGGATCGAGCACAAGCGCATCGCTACCGCCATGAACGGTCAACAGCTCCTTAACGCTGGCAGCGCTGTTTAAATCAGCCTGCTGACCGCTGACCATCAGTTGGTTGCGCTTAGCGTTAATCGCAATGCGCGCCACCATGGCAGGGTTACCTTCCACTGCATAAACCTCAGCACCCGCTGCCGCTATGGGTAGGCTGAAATTACCGATACCAGCAAACAAGTCGAGTAATTTTTGCCCCGGCTTAGGCGCTAACCACTGGATGACCTGGGCGACCATTTGCTGGTTAACCGGGGCGTTGACCTGTAAAAAATCTCCCGGTGCAAAACTTAGGCTAAGCGGTGGTTGGCCGGTAACGGTTAGCGACTCTTCAAGCGCCGGCGCTGCGCCATGCCAGTGCAGTGTGGGTGTTTCTCGCCCCAACCAAGTGCCCAGCGCCACTCCCTGCTGCTGCGCAAAGGCTTGCCAGCGTTCGGCGTCCCCGGTGTGCTCTTTTAACTGACGAACCAACACGACCTGCGCGGTCGCCGTTGCCAATAATTCGATGTGCCCTACCTGGCGCGGCGCCTCTAACGTACCCAGCAGCTCACGCAGAGGTGTTAATAGGCGCTGTAAGGGATCGACCAACACCGGGCAGCGTTCAATATCCACCAGGCGATGGCTATGGGCGGCACGAAAGCCCAGGCGCGTAGTGCCTTGGCTGTCGACTTTGACCCCCAGCCGTGCGCGGCGCCGATAGCCCTGATCGCTGCCTTGAATCGAGCCGATCTCGCTTAGCGTTATACCCTGGCGAGAAAACAGATCGCGCACTACTTCTCGTTTATGGTCGCGCTGGGCATCGACACTTAGGTGCTGCAGATCACAACCGCCACAGTGCCCAAAATGCGGACAAGGCGGCTTGACGCGCAGCTCGGAGGTGGTCAGCAGCGATTTGATATGCGCTTCATCAAAGCGTTTGCGAGTGAGATGAATGGCCACTTCGACCTGCTCACCGGGCAACGCCTTATCAACAAAGACCGTTTTACCGTTGGCTGAGTGGGCAACGCCACGGCCATCGTGCGCTAAGCGCTCAATCACCATAGGAGATGTGTCACCCGTAGCCGCATGACGCGTTTTGCCACCAGGCGTGCCCGCTAGCCCAGAGTGGCCTGACGCGGGCCTGGGCGGCCGCCGTTTTCCCAACATGGCCATGGTTATACTCCTGGGGCAAATAGGCCAGTGGAGAGATAACGATCACCACGGTCGCAGACGATAAACACAATCACCGCATTTTCGGTTTGCTCCGCGATACGTAGCGCGCCCGCGAGACTGCCACCCGATGAGACCCCGGCCAGAATGCCCTCTTCACGGGCCAGACGGCGCATATGCTCTTCGGCCTCTTGTTGGCCAATATCAAGGGTGACATCCACCCGCGGCGCTTCAAAAATAGCCGGCAGGTACGCTTGTGGCCAGCGACGAATGCCGGGAATACTGGCGCCATCGGCGGGCTGCAAACCGACAATCTGAATAGCCGGGTTTTGCTCTTTCAAATAGCGCGACACCCCCATAATGGTGCCCGTGGTGCCCATCGAGCTGACGAAATGCGTCACCTCGCCCCCGGTTTGCTCCCATACTTCGGGACCGGTGGTACGATAGTGGGCCAGCGGGTTATCAGTGTTGGCGAACTGGTTTAGCGGCTTGCCTTCGCCCCTGGCGATCATGCCATCCGCAATATCCCGAGCCTCTTCCATACCGCCCGCTTTGCTGGCGGAAATTAATTTAGCGCCATAGGCCGCCATTGCCTGCTTACGCTCTTCCGAGGCGTTTTCCGGCATAACCAGCACCATCTGGTAGCCCTTAATCGCGGCCGCCATGGCTAGCGCAATACCGGTATTACCTGAGGTCGCCTCAATCAGCGTATCACCGGGGGCTATATCACCTCGGGCTTCTGCTTCATTGATCATTGAGAGCGCGGGGCGGTCTTTAACCGACCCAGCGGGATTATTGCCTTCAAGCTTGGCCAACAGGGTATTGTTACGCCCCGCGCTAATGCGCTTAAGGCGTACCAGGGGCGTGTTGCCAACCACATCTTCTATTGTGGGATAGCCCTTAAGATCGTTCATGAATGTTCCTTATCGTCACCGTTATGCTGCATTATATCGGTGCTGCCTTAGGCTGGACAGGCAACCTCATTGAATCAGCGAGCTTCTTTTCATGTCTTTGAATACCCGACTGCTGTTTGCGTTACTCGGTTTCCCGCTCCTGGTGTACGCCATGATGGCCGTACTGCTGGTTATACAGAGTGATACGCAAGCTCGCGAGGCACACCAAACGCGGTTAGAAAGCGTCGGCGAGCTGCTCGCCCCGAACCTTGCTGCTGCGGTCGCAACGGGTGATGAGCAACGTCTGGAAGCCCTGTCGCGTCAACTCCTTGCTATGAAAGGACTGCGAGCGGTTGCGCTATTTGATGCCCAGGGCAACCGTCTATTATTACTCGGGCAATCCAACCTACCACCGCTAAACGCCCCAGATGATCAGCAATTGATTAAGCAGCAGGATGCATGGCGACTGCGCTTGCCACTGAACCCTCCTCAAACAAGTGTCAGCCAAGCTGGGGACAGCCACGTTGGCTGGCTAGATATCGAGATGGATACCCGTACGCTAACCCTTGGTCGCTATAAGTTGATTGCCAGCCTTAGCTTGGGTGGCATGCTGCTTGGCCTGCTGCTGTTTTTAGTCGCTTTTGCGATCAGTCGCTATACCACCCGCCCGCTGGAAGAAGCCAACCAAGCCCTTTATCGGCTATCCCGCGGCGACTATCGGCTACATCTGGCGCCCTCTAATGCCACAGAACTCCATCACCTGAGTAGCTATATTAACGCCCTAGCCGAGCACTTTCAGCAAGCCCAGCGGGATATGCAAACGCAAATCGAGCAGGCCACCAGCGAGCTGCAAGAGTCCATGGAAACCATTGAAGAGCAGAATATCAAGCTCGATTTGGCCCACCGCAGCGCGCTGCGGGCTAATGCCGTGAAGTCTGAATTTCTGGCCAATATGAGCCATGAGATCCGCACACCGCTAAACGGGATTATCGGTTTTTGCCGGTTACTGGGACGCTCATCACTGGATACGCGCCAGCGGGAGTGGCTGCAGCACGTACACCGCGCTTGCGACAACCTGCTTATGCTGGTTAACGACGTGCTCGACTTCTCCAAACTTGAAGCGAATCGCCTCACCCTGGAAGAGACAGATATCGACATTGTCGCACTGGTCGACGAAGTGGTCGGGCTACACGCCCCTGAAGCCCAGCGCAAGCAACTGCACTTGGTAGCCATGGTATATGACGATGTGCCTACCCCGCTAACCGGTGATCCGCTGCGTATTCATCAGGTATTGAATAACTTGATAGGCAATGCGCTTAAATTCACCCAGCACGGCGAGGTGATCGTGCGTGTCATGTTGGATAATTTAGAAGGCCAGCATGTGGTGCTTAATCTGAGCGTCAGTGACACGGGCATTGGCCTCAGCGATGCCCACCAGGAGGCCCTCTTCAGCGCCTTTTCCCAAGCAGAACCAAGCCACTCACGGCAATTTGGTGGCAGCGGCCTTGGGCTTACTATCTGCCGCCAGTTGATTGAACGCATGGGCGGCGAGATTGGCGTGGAAAGCTCGCTGGGCAAAGGAACCACTTTCTTCTTTACGCTGCCTATGCTGGCTCATAAAGCGGCCGAGCGACCTCCAGAAATTAGCTTGGCCAATCCGACCATTCGCTTATATGAAACTCATGCTCCAACCCGCCATGTACTGGAGCACTTGCTAGAGCGCTGGGAAGCACAACCCATCGCCTTTGATGTCTCGGAGCCAGCGAAATTGCTGATATTGGGACTTGAACACAGCGACTTTAGCCCCGAATGGCACGCTCACTGGCAAGCGGTGATTGATCAAACCCCCTGCCCCACATTGATTTTAGCCAATGGCAATAGTTTTGACCTGCCGCCACTGCACTTAACCCATGGCGGCGAGACACTCTACAAACCTTTTTCCCGCGCGCAGTTGGTAACGACGCTCAAGCAGCTACTGCTATCTACGCACGTGCCGAATAGGAGCGAACAGGAGCTCCCCGCGTTACCAGCAGCGTCTCAGCCACTCAAACTGCTGATTGTCGATGACAATGCACCCAATCGTGAGCTGCTCAAAAACCTACTTGAAGACCCTACCCTGCATGTCTCTACGGTAGAAAGCGGCCACCAAGCACTAGAATTCGCCCGTGCCAGTAACGTCGACATGGTGTTAATGGATATTCGTATGCCGGGGATGGATGGCGTACAAACCACCCAAGCATTGCGCCGGTTGAGTAGTACCTGGGCCCGCTGCCCCATTATTGCCGTTACCGCCCACGTGCTCAGCAATGAACGCCAGCAGTGGCTCGCGGAAGGTCTGGATGACGTGCTGGTAAAACCCATTGACGAAACACAGCTAGCACAGTTGCTCAACCGCTTTTTGGGGGTGACTCATCGGCTGACCGCCAGCATTGCAGAGCCGCCCTATCCACAGCACGACATTAACGCCACCCAGAGGACACGGGTTAGCCATGCGGCACCGGCCACGCTACCCATCATTGATCTGGAGATTGGCGCACGTTTAGCGGGGGGTAAGGAGCATCTGGCACGAGAGCAGCTAAAACGTCTGATCGACAGCTTGGATGAGAGTGAACAGCATATGCGCGCCGCTTTTGGTCAACAGCATTTGCCCACGCTGCTCGATTGGGTGCATGGTCTCAATGGCGCTAGCCGCTACTGCGGTGCGCCCGAGTTGGCCTTACTGGTAGAGACCCTGGAAACTCGTCTACGCACCAGCGGCTTAGACCATGTTGAGGGGCTATTGGAAGACCTTTACCGGGCAATGGCCCGGCTGCGAGCACTGCGCCCGCAGTTGGTTAGGCATTGATTGAACAGGCTTCAAGGCGTTGCCCATTAGATGCTTGGAATAAATGACATGACCCCAGCATTGGCTGATCTGGCGGCGAGCTGTTAACGCTCTAACACCACAAAAGCTACCGCATACTCGGCTTCATCGCTCAGGGTAACGTGGCTAGCGGTGACACCCGCCGCTTGCAATAGCCGCTCGGCTTCGCCATTAAGCAGGAAATAGGGCTTACCCAAGGCATCGTTCAACACCTGAATGTCCCCCCACTGCAGTCCTTGGCGCAGGCCTACACCCAGCGCTTTTACAAATGCCTCTTTGGCAGCAAAACGCTTAGCCAGAAACGCCGCAGGTTGGGCTTTGTGTAGCCAAAGCGCCTGCTCATCGGGGCCTAAAATCCGCTCAGCAAAGCGTGGCCCGTGCCGTTTCATGGCCCGTGTAAAACGCTCCACACGGGCAATATCCGAGCCAATTCCCACAATCATCGCCTTAAAAACCTCTGAATAGACAACCTCTGATCAGTGCCCGCAGCAGCCATTATGAACATGCTCAGAGTGGTTTTCATGCTCATGATCGTGAGCATCGAGAGCCGCCATTAAGCCCGCCTCTTGGCCAGCGATGATCAAGCGTTTCATCTCCTGAACGGCCTCTTTGAGGCCCACAAACAGCGCACGGGCAATAATGGCATGGCCGATATTGAGCTCGTTAACGCCCGGCAGAGCCGCAATCGCTTCAACGTTATGGTAATGCAAGCCGTGACCGGCATTGACCACTAAACCCAGCGAGATAGCGTGAGTCGCTGCAGTCGTTAAGCGATGATACTCTGCATTCGCTGCATCGCTGCCGGGACGCGCTTCTGCGTAAGCGCCCGTGTGCAGTTCAATCGTCGGTGCACCGGCGCGCTGAGCAGCCTCAATCTGCTCCACGTCAGGGTCGATAAACAGGGATACATCGCAACCCGCCGCACTTAGCCGTTGGCAAGCGCTGGCAATGGCATCAAAGCCGCCGACAACGTCAAGACCGCCTTCGGTGGTCAGCTCTTCGCGCTTCTCAGGCACTAAACAGACATGGGCGGGGCGCACTTCTTCGGCCAGCGCCAGCATCTCTTCAGTAACAGCCATTTCCAGGTTCATGCGCGTATTAAGCATTTCGGCCAGAATGCGTACATCGCGGGGCTGAATATGACGCCGGTCTTCACGCAAATGCACCGTAATGCCATCGGCACCCGCCTCTTCCGCAACTAATGCCGCCTGCACGGGGTCAGGATAGCGAGTACCTCGGGCTTGGCGAAGTGTCGCAATGTGATCGATATTGACGCCTAACAGTATCCGTGGGGGGTGCATAGTGCCTCCAGCGCAACAATAAGGTAAGAGTTTGTGAACAGGGAATTCAAAAAATCAGGGACGATAGCGACGCCGAGCTAAATCGAGCATCAGTTCTCGCGAACGCAAAACGGTGGTGCCAAGATGGGGTGCCAGCGCCGCTCGCATTACCGCCTTTAATGCATTGGCAAGGCCTTCATGTTGCCAATCACCCTGCTCAATGTAACGTAACGTCCTGCCGTCGAGGCCACGCTCAGCAGGTATGAATGCCCGGCTGGCGGTGTCAAAACGGTAGCGGAGCTGAGGATCCAAAACGCTACCTTCTGGTGTCGCAAACTGCGGCGTGGCCTCGAGCGCCTCTAACAGCGCCCACTCATAGCGGCGGAGCGCTAATGCGCGCTCCGCTGGCGCTGGCAGTGCTTCCAGTAGCGCGGTATAAAACGCGAAAACGTCAGGCGCCGGCAGTTCTAACGGCAGCAGCCGGGTGGCGATCTCATTGGCGTAAAGCCCGCACAGCAACCCCTCCCCGGCCAACAGCGCCGTCTGGCCGCGAGACTCCATCAACGTTAGCCGCTTTAAATCGCGGCTGCCCTGCCAGGTCACGAACAGCGGCGTAAACGGCTGCAGGCGTTGGCGCGATTTAGAACCGGGCCTTTGCCCGCCATGGGCCACAGCACGCACTCTGCCGTGATCAAGCGTTAATAGATCCACCAGCGCACTGGTTTCACGATATGGCCGACGGTGGAGTAAAAAAGCCGGCTCTGGCGACATCGCTACCTTCAATCGAGGTCGTAACCCAAGCTTTTCAAGGCGCGCTCGTCATCCGACCAGCCGCGTTTTACTTTCACCCATAAATTGAGCATCACTTTGGTGCCTAGCGCGCGCTCCATATCCAGGCGCGCTTCACGACCAATGCTCTTGAGGCGATCGCCGTTTTCACCAATTAAAATGACTTTTTGGCCTTGGCGCTCAACGAGAATAAGCGCGCTGATATGCGTTACACGCTCGGTTTCGCGGAACTCTTCAATTTCAACGGTCATCTGGTAAGGCAGCTCATCGCCCAGTTGGCGCATCACTTTTTCACGCACCAGTTCAGCGGCCATAAAGCGCAGGCTTTTATCGGTAATTTGGTCTTCAGGGAAGAAGTGGACACTTTCAGGCAGGTGTTTGGCTACTTCCTCTTCCAGAGTATCGACCTGAGTGCCGTGCTTGGCTGAAATCGGCACGATAGCCGCGAAATCGCGACGGGCGCCGACATCCGCCAGCCACGGCAACAAATCGCCCTTTTCGCCCAGGCGGTCGACTTTATTGACCGCCAGGATCACTGGCGCTTTTACGTGCTCCAGGCGCTTTAACACCGCCTGGTCTTCTTCCGTCCAGCGGGTGCGGTCGATAATAAATACTACGCAGTCCACATCACGCAGGGCCTGGGTAGCCGCCTGGTTCATAAAGCGGTTGATCGCTTTATTACGATCCTTGGACATGATGTGCATGCCCGGCGTATCAACATAGATGAACTGCGTCTCATCAACCGTTTTAATACCCATGACCTGGTGGCGCGTGGTTTGTGGTCGCCGTGAGGTAATCGATATTTTCTGCCCCAGAATACGGTTCATGAGGGTCGATTTGCCCACGTTGGGTCGGCCGACGATGGCAACGAATCCGCAGGTTTGGCTCATGATTTATCTCCAGGGCTTTTTTCGAGGTACGACAGCGCTTCTTCTGCCGCCTGCTGTTCAGCATGACGGCGGCTTGGGCCTTTACCAGTGGTATGCTCAGCCAACAGGTCAATGTAGCACTCCACGGTAAAGGTCTGGGCATGCGCCTCGCCCTTTACGCAGACAACTTCATAGCGCGGCAACGCGGCTTGACGCGACTGCAAAAACTCCTGCAACCGTGTTTTGGGATCTTTTTGGGTATCTTGTAAAGAGATATTACCCAGCCTTTCCGCGTACCAGTCCAACACCCGGTTGCGCACCACATCCATCCCAGCATCCAGATAGATAGCGCCAATAATGGCTTCGACCGCATCCGCCAAGATCGATTCACGACGATGCCCGCCACTTTTCATCTCGCCGGAACCTAGCCGCAAGCATTCACCGAACTCCATTTCACGGGCCAGTTCCGCTAGGGTTTGTCCTTTCACCAGTCGCGCGCGCAGGCGCGAAAGCTGTCCTTCACGGGCCTGAGGAAAGCGCTGAAACAGCGCCTCGGCGATGACAAAGTTGACGATGGAGTCACCTAGAAACTCCAGGCGCTCATTGTTACGACCACCGAAGCTGCGGTGGGTCAAGGCCAACTCCAGTAGCGTATCGTCGCCAAAGGTATGACCGATTCGTCGGCAAAAAGCGTTCAAGGAATTACTCACAGCTCTCCTACGTCATTGACGTTAACTAAAGTGACATAACTGACTAAATTCAGCACACGCAGCGTCTTCATTCAATGCGCCGCACGCTGGTAAAACTTGGCAACCCGCCATCCCAGTGCATCCACACCGCAAAGGCGCGGCCCACAATGTTCTCTTCCGGCACGAAGCCCCAATAGCGGCTGTCGTTGGAGTGGTCACGGTTGTCCCCCATCATGAAATAGTGCCCTTCAGGAACCTCCACTTCACGCATTTGCGGGCCAGGGTCTCGCGGGTTGTTATAAATAAAGTGCTCGGTGTCGCCAAGGCGCTCTTCTAACAATAGCTGCTGGGGCGAACCATCGGGCCCATCCTCGATCAGCTCTTTGGCCACCGGTTCGCCGTTAACGTAAAGCTGCTTTCCCTCATAGCGGATATGATCCCCTGGCATACCGACCACCCGCTTGATGAAGTTCACCGAAGGCTCGTCGGGGAAACGAAACACCATCACATCGCCACGCTCAGGATCATCGACTTCGAGAAAGCGGGTGTTGACTACCGGTAAGCGTAAGCCGTAGGCAAATTTGTTGACCAGAATAAAGTCACCCACTTCAAGCGTAGGCCGCATTGAGCCAGAGGGGATCTGAAAAGGCTCAATGATAAAACTACGCACCACCAGCACCACCAGCAGCACCGGGAAAAATGAACGGGCGTAGTCAACCGGCCACGGCTCTTTAAGTAGCTTTTCGCTGGTAACTGGATCCAGCCCTTCCTGGGTATTGGCCTCTGCGGCGGCGAAGCGTTGGCGGCGCTTGGGCTTTAATAGCCACACGTCCAACAGGTAAATAACGCCCGAAAGCGCAACGGCAAGTACCAGCAGTAATGAAAAATCCATGAGTGGTGTTCTTTCCTAGTCGTTAACCTTGAGCACAGCAAGGAAGGCATCCTGGGGAATTTCCACACGCCCCACCTGTTTCATGCGTTTCTTACCCGCTTTCTGTTTCTCGAGCAGTTTCTTCTTACGGCTGACATCGCCGCCGTAACACTTGGCCGTCACGTTTTTGCGCAGCGCTTTCACGGTGGAACGTGCCACCACTTGACCACCAATAGCCGCCTGAATCGCCACATCAAACATCTGCCGTGGAATCAGCTCTTTCATTTTTTCCACTAACAAACGACCACGATGGTGGGCGTGATCACGGTGGATAATCACCGCTAGCGCGTCAACTTTGTCGCCATTAATAAGTACGTCAAGACGCACCAACTTGGCCATTTCAAAACGCTCGAAGTTGTACTCTAGCGAAGCGTACCCCTTGGAGATCGATTTCAGGCGGTCAAAGAAGTCCATGACCACCTCAGACATGGGCAATTCATAGGCCAACTGGATTTGGTTACCCAGAAACTGCATATCCAGTTGCGTGCCTCGGCGCTGCTCACATTCGGTGATCACGTTACCCACATACTCCTGGGGAACCAGAATGCTGGCGCGCACCACTGGCTCACGCATTTCATCCACGTCAGCCATATCGGGAAGCTTTGAGGGGTTGGAGACGTAGGTGACGTCGCCATTTTTCATCGCTAGTTCATAGACAACCGTGGGAGCGGTAGTGAGCAGATCGATATTATACTCACGCTCCAGACGCTCCTGGACGATCTCCATGTGCAGCGTGCCCAGAAACCCCACCCGGAAGCCAAAGCCAAGGGCATCAGAATTTTCCGGTTCATAGGCAAGCGAGGCATCGTTAAGCGCCAGCTTCTCTAGCGCATCACGAAAGTCTTCATAATCATCCGCACTGACCGGGAACATACCGGCATACACCTGCGGTTTTACTTTTTGGAAACCAGGCAGACGCGCGACATCTGGCGTCTTGGTGTGGGTAATGGTATCGCCCACCGGTGCGCCGTGGATTTCTTTGATACCCGCGACAATAAAGCCGACTTCCCCGGCACGCAGAATCCCGGTCTGCTTGCGCTGGGGGGTGAAGATCCCTACTTCCGTGGTACCCCAGTCGCGGCCCGTCGATTTAATACGGATCTTATCGCCTTTGCGCAGCGTGCCATCAAACAGACGAACCAGCGAAACTACCCCAAGGTAGTTATCAAACCAGGAGTCGATAATGAGCGCTTGCAGCGGCGCTTCCGGGTCGCCCTTGGGCGGCGGAATATCGCGCACCAAGCGCTCTAGCAAGGCATCAATGCCCAAGCCACTTTTGGCCGAGACCTGGCAGGCGTCGGTGGCATCCAGGCCGATAATCTCTTCAATCTCCTGGGAAACCTTGTCGCAATCCGCCTGAGGCAAATCGATTTTGTTGAGTACCGGCAGAACTTCTAGTCCCTGTTCGATAGCGGTATAACAGTTGGCCACCGATTGCGCCTCTACCCCTTGTGCGGCATCGACAACCAGCAACGCCCCTTCACAAGCGTAGAGCGAACGCGACACTTCATAAGAGAAGTCAACATGCCCAGGCGTATCGATAAAGTTCAGCTGGTAAACCTGGCCATCGGCGGCGGTGTAATCCAGCGTAACCGACTGCGCCTTAATCGTGATGCCTCTCTCGCGCTCGATATCCATGGAGTCGAGCACTTGCTCTTTTAGCTCACGCTCGGTTAATCCTTCGCAGGTCTGAATCAAACGATCAGAGAGCGTCGATTTACCGTGGTCGATGTGGGCGATAATAGAGAAATTGCGTATGTGCTTAAGCTTTCCGTTGGGAACGTCTTGGGACATCGAGTCTGTTCTGCCTTAGTGGTACGCAAGCGGCCGCATAAACAGGCCGCTTCGAGAGTTCAAAGCTCGAAAACAGCTGCCGTTTAAAAATAAGGGCCATTTCCGACAAAAAGATATCCGCTATTGTAGCGATATGCGCAGGCTAGGAACAGCGGTCCGGCGAGAACCGCCGGACCAGGAGTGAAAATAGGCGGGTTATTCCAGACGCAGCGCTACAAACAGGGAACGTCCGTCGCGGAACAGACGAACTGGAATAGCGCGATCAGTCGGCAACGCCTCGACAATCTCTACCAGCTCAGCTGAGGAGGAAACGCTGCGGTGATCAATACTCACTAACACATCGCCTGGGCGAATGCCGGCCTCAGCAGCCACGCTGCCAGACTCAACCTGACGAACGATCACACCGCCGGGAACATTCAGTTGCTCGCGCATGGTGTCATCAATTTCAGCGACCATTACGCCAAGACGCGCTTGGTTATTGCTGCCTGCCTGTGCCGACTGCTGCTCAGTGTCTGGCCAACTACCTAACTCGACAGACTCGGTCAGTTCTTCACCGTCACGCATCAAGGTGAGCTCCACCTCGGTGCCTGGCGCGCCTTTACCGATCAGTCGCGGCAACGAGCTTGAGCGCTCAACCTCTTCACCATTGACCTCAAGAATGACATCGCCCGCCTGGAGTCCACCCTGGGCCGCTGGGCCTTCTGGATCAAGATCGGCAATCAAGGCGCCAATCGCATTCTCCATACCGAACGACTCGGCCAGATCATCAGACACAGGCTGAATCATGACGCCCAACCAACCACGGTCTACCCGACCGCCTTCACGCAGTTGCTCGGCCACATCCATGGCAACGTTAATGGGAATGGCAAACGAGACGCCCATAAAGCCGCCGCTACGGGTAAATATTTGCGAGTTGATTCCCACAACTTCGCCGTCTAAGTTGAACAGCGGGCCACCGGAGTTGCCGGGATTGATTGCCACATCGGTTTGAATAAAGGGCACATATGCATCCCGCGGCAAGGTGCGATTAATCGCACTGACGATACCCGCAGTGACCGAGTGGTCGAAACCGAAAGGAGAGCCAATCGCGGCAACCCACTCACCTACTTTTAGCTCGTCAGAGTCACCTAGATTGAGCGTAGGCAGATCATTGGCATCAATTTTGAGTACTGCCACGTCGGTTTGTGGGTCGCTACCAACCACTTCTGCTCTCAATTCGCGGCGATCATTGAGCCGCACAAGGATCTCATCGGCATCTTGCACCACGTGCGCGTTGGTCATTACATAACCATCTTCACTGATGACGAACCCCGAGCCTAGAGACTGTCGCTCTTCTGTACGTCCCTGACCATTACTGGGGGGCGCTGGAAAGCTATCCCCAAAGAAATGGCGGAAAATCTCGGGGATTTCCTGACCACCGAACCCGCCAAAATCGGGCGCGCTGCTGCGCTGAACCGTTCGACTGGTTGAGATGTTCACCACCCCTGGGGCAGCGTCTTCAACTAATGCGGTGAAATCAGGCAAATTCTGAGCGCTGGCGGCTTGGCCAAACGTCAGCAATGCCACCACACAAACCCAAAGCGTGGAAGGGAGAATCAAGCGCTTCATGCAAGAGCTCCTACTTAATGTGATAGTAAGCGAAGGTATATCAACAACTCACGGCGAGACACCGGAGAACTCATTAACAAACTAATTGACCAAGCGTGGGCGAAAGCGTTCCCCACGCCCGCGCATTAGACATTTAATACTTAGCGCACCGGCCATCAAAGCAATAAAAAAGCTCAGGGGCGCCAGCCAAATCGTAGTACTAACGAGCGCGATCAGCCCGGATAGCAACAGCGCAAGCAGTAGCGGCAGCCCATAAACACAAAAAGCTAGCAACGTGACAGAGGCACGCGGCAGGCTGATAATGACTTGGCTTCCTAACGGATAGTTGCGCTCGGCGTTATCTGTTTTGGAGGGAACCGCTACGGCAATGCGTTGGCTGCGCTGGCGCGCCAGCAATCCGACCCCGCACCCTCTCCCTTGAGCACACTGCTCGCAGTTCTGCTGGGCGGCAATTTCAACGATTACTCCCTGGGAGGTGTAATCGACAACCGTGCCAGTACGAAGCAGAGAAGTGCCAAGTAAAGAGCCACAGGGCGCGGAGGTCGTCATTTTATCTACTCAGCCTCATCGGCACTTTCTTGAGATTGATCTTCTAGCAGGTCGAAAGTGATTGAGCGAACAATACGCTGCAGCGTTGCTACGGGCAGCTCACCAATGGCCACCAACTGCCAGCGCCCTTCAGCGGTGATGGTGTGCTCAATGGCGACGGCCGAGACACCCAACTGCTGCACACCTTCCTGCAAGGCAATGGTTGCTTCAGATGCAAGAGGCTCTACAAAGATACTCACGGTGGCCAAACCATCACTGTAAACACGCTGATGCACATCGTCGCCGACAAAAGTAACCGGTTGCGCAACAAAGCCGTCGGGTAACCAAGTGGTATGCCAAGGCGTGTTGAGGATAACGGTGGGCGAGCCCACTCGTACGCGGCCGGTATATTTTTGGGGCGATTGGAGCTGGGTAATTTGGAAGGTTTCAATGATCCTGCCTTGCTGATCACTGAGTACATGCTTAAGGAGTAGGCCGGTATCTCGATCTAACCACCACTGATGGGAAAAACGCCATTGATCCCGAGGCTCGAAAATAAGTTTAACGGCATCGCGACCGGCTACCCGAGCATCATCCTCAAGCTCAATAGCGTAATATTTCTCAAGATGAGCCGCCCACCCTGCAGGAGTAGGCATCTCCCCATTACTATGCTCTTCAGTCCAAGCCAGTCGACCCACCGGCGAGCGCCGCTCAATACTCACGGAAGGACCGTCTAGGTACTGAACCACCTGCTGCCGAATGCCATTCTGGATGCGATGCGACAGCGCCAGCGTGCGAACATCAATAGCATCAATCGCCACCGCCCTGGCTTGGAAGGCATAACAGTGGCTAGCCCACAAACCACGCTCAAGCCACTGCGTGGCATTACTGGGCTGCTCTTCGGATTCCGCCGCGCACTCGTAGCCAGCATGACGAACCGGTTGGCTAACGTCGGACGAGCTATTGGCGTTTTCTGCATGCACTTGAAAAGAGAGCGTACCAACTACTGCTGCCAGTACCCAGGCACGCTTTAATCGCCAGGGCACGATCATGTTGCGCACTCCCATCCCGCGCACTCCCTACTCACTTAACAGGCTTCGTCAAAAAGAACGTCATTCAGCTTAGCGCTGACCTAATGGTTCAGTCACTGCAGATGAACGCATTAATGGCATCCAACTATCACCACTGCCGTAAGCAGCGCTCTGAGTATGCTGCTCTAAATAAGATTGCAGCAAGCCAATCTGATCTACATCAATATTGGTACCCTGGGAAGCAGTCACTCCCTGAGGCGTCTGCGCTGAAAACCCAGTTTCACTAATATTCATCAGACCGCCCTGACCCGACTGACCGCTAAGCCGAAACGGCGTAGGCTCAAACATGGGCATATCAGCACGTGAGGCTACTGCCGACTGAGAGGCCAAATTGACGGGCTGTACCTGAGTAGCACCATTAGCGCCAGATGCGGTCGTTGCCATGTCACCACTGCCCTGGCCAACGGGTGAGTCGTTGCCAAAGAACTGAACGCCGGTGATCACCATCAGTGACACTGCAGCAGCAACGCCAGCGCCGCGGGCGAACGAAATACCACCCGTACGGTGAGCTACAGGCTCGGCACCTTGTGTCATTGGAGCAGGCTCTTCGCGCAGTCTGGTCATAATGCCAGCGGAGAGATCAACGCTTACATCGACGCCCTGCTCCCGCTGCATCATGCTGCGGGCAAGGTGATATCGGCGCCATGTATCTGCGGCATCGTCATCATTAGGCAGTGCCTTCAACACTCGGCGAAGCTCAAGCTCATCACTCTCGCCATCCATTAACACCGAAAGTGATTCCCGTGTGTTTTGACTCATACTTCACACCCTCACACTGTTTAAAAGAAGTACTGGGGTGATGGCTTGCGTTATACGCACCACCACTCCGACGACTTCCAAGGCCAAGACTCAGTTCAGGCTAATTAAATGAGCAAAACTCATTAGCCTGCGACGCTAAGCTCATGACACTTTGCACATTGATATATCAGCGATTGACACACCAGCGTGCTCATCAAGATAGTCAGGCTTTATGACGCCTTACATGCCAGACAGTTCACAAAAAATAAAACCTTTATTTTTAAGGCTGACATCCTATAACGCTCATATCGCCTCCCCCACTACGACCACTACCCTTCGCGACTGTTCCGCGCGGTCGATACTAATGGGCGGATATGTTCATCAACCGCCTCGCGGGCGCGGAAAATTCGTGAACGCACGGTTCCCACAGGGCACTGCATGACCTGAGCAATATCTTCATAAGCAAGACCATCCAGTTCACGCAGGGTGATCGCCGTGCGCAGATCATCCGGCAAATTTTCGATTGCCTGATAAACCGCGGCTTCGAGCTGATCTCTGGCAATCGCCGCTTCCGGTGACTCGGAATCTGCCAGTCGACCGCTTTGATCAATGATTTCAGCGTCGACAATATCCATATCACTTCCCGGCGGGCGCCTTCCCCGCGAGACCAGATAGTTTTTCGCCGTGTTAATCGCGATGCGATACATCCAGGTGTAAAACGCACTTTCTGAGCGAAATTTACCCAAGGCGCGATACGCCTTAATAAATGCCTCCTGGGCTACATCCTGAACTTCAGAGTGATCATGAACATAACGACCAATCAGGCCGATAATTTTGTGCTGGTACTTCTTCACCAGCAGATCGAAAGCGCGCGTATCACCTTTTTGGGCACGTTCAACAAGCTGTTGGTCTGTTTCCCGAGTGCCCATTCACACGCTCCTCCAGCTCGTACGGCATGCGCCGAGCCCAATTCCTATTAGCCCTGACAAATGGGCGTTCACAGCAAGCAGCATAGCGTCCCTTGGGCATTGATTAATAATAGAGTGAATAAAAGAGCGAATACGTCGCCCGAGTAAATTGCTGCATTATTATAACGGTACTAAATTTTAACGACAGGGCTCCCAGTGTTGCGCGTTCCGCGCAACGCATCAAGCGCTTACCGCCTTTCGCAAAAACCGTGCGGCTGACACTTTTAATGCCGCTATAGTTCCGCAGCAATTGATTTTTACCTGCCCGGCGAGCGATAGTATGTGCCACTTTTATCGCCCCCTTACTTTTTCAGTCATTACGCAAAGCACAGGTAGCAAGATGCCAGAACAGCAGGTTAATAACCTTAACGTCCTCGCTCAAGACGTTCTCACCACGCCAGAAGCGCTCAAGAATGCCGTGCCGTTAACGGAGGCGGCAGAGCGCACCGTGATCGAAGGTCGCCAAACCATTCAGAACATCCTGGATGGCAATGACCCGCGACTGTTGGTAGTGGTCGGTCCATGCTCAATCCACGATGTGGAAGCCGCCCTCGACTATGCCCGCCGCCTTCGTGAGCTGGCTGACCTGGTCAGCGATAGCCTGTATATCGTGATGCGTGTCTATTTTGAAAAACCGCGCACAACGGTCGGCTGGAAAGGCCTGATCAACGACCCGCACCTCAACGACTCCTTTGAGATCGATGAGGGTCTGCATATCGCCCGTAAATTGCTGGTCGATCTGGCCGAAATGGGCTTACCGCTAGCCACAGAAGCACTGGATCCCATTTCTCCCCAATACCTGCAGGACTGCATCAGCTGGTCAGCGATTGGCGCCCGTACCACCGAGTCCCAGACCCACCGGGAAATGGCTTCCGGCCTTTCCTGCCCGGTCGGCTTTAAAAACGGTACCGACGGCAGCCTGGACGTGGCGATTAACGCGCTTCAGTCCGTGGCCAGCCCGCACAATTTCCTGGGCATTAACCAAGCGGGCCAGGTAGCCATTATTCGCACCCGCGGCAACGCCTACGGCCACGTCGTTCTACGCGGTGGCAACGGCAAGCCCAACTACGACAGTGTAAGCGTTGCCCTGGCGGAGAAAGAGCTCGAAAAAGCCAAGCTCTCACCCAACATAATGATCGACTGCTCCCACGCCAACTCCAACAAAGACGCTGCGCTACAGCCATTGGTGCTGGAGAACGTCACCAACCAGATTTTGGAAGGCAACACTTCCATTATCGGCCTGATGGTTGAATCCAACATTGGCTGGGGTAATCAAAAACTTACCCAGGACCTTAGCCAACTGCAGTATGGTGTCTCCATTACCGATGCCTGCATCGACTGGGATACCACGGTGGAGACCTTCAGCCGCATGAACGATAAACTTGCCGCCGCACTGGCCAAGCGCATCGTCAAGTAAGTCAACAACCCCGCTACGGCGGGGTTTTTCATGACGTTCTAGCGACTAATCTCACGCCGAAATGGCGGCAGTGCATCCAGCAGTGCTTGTCCGTAGCGGCGGGTAATCACCCGCTTATCCAGCAAGGTGATCGTCCCACGATCGCTCTCTTTGCGAATCAAGCGCCCACAGGCTTGCACCAGCTTAATAGACGCATCGGGCACGCTAATGCGCATAAACGCATTACCGCCCTGGCTTTCTATCCACTCCGCTAACGTAGCACCCACTGGGTCGTCGGGTACCGCAAAGGGTAACCGCGTAATCACCACGTGCGTCAAATAGTCGCCGGGAAGATCGATACCCTCAGCAAAGCTCGCCAAGCCAAAGATGATACTGCCCTCGCCCCTATCCACCGCTGCCCGATGGCGCTCGATAAGCTCTCGCTTAGGCAGCGCATCCTGAGCGAGCACGCGCTCCTTCACACTCGCGGGCAACGCTTTATCCACCGCACGCAGCTGGGCGCGGGAAGAGAACAGCACCAGCGCCGCCTCTTGGTCGGCCAACTGCGAGACAAACGTCACAATCGCCCGTTCATGGGCCTCCCTATCGCCAGGGTCAGTGGCCTCTTTAGGCACGCGCAGCACGGCATTGGCGTAATCAAAGGGGCTCGGTAGCGCCTGATAGCGGTAGCGATTCGCCAAGCCTGCACGCTCTTGCAGGCGTTCAAAGCGCCCCAGCGCGGTCAACGTTGCCGAGGTGACCACCGCCCCATGGCAACGCCCCCATAAATGCTTGGCCAGGGTATGTGCGGCTGAAACGGGGCTAGCCGAAAACTCAACTTCCGGCTCCCCCGCTACACGGCTTAGGGTAATCCAGCGAGCGCTGGGCGCCTCATTAGCAACATCCTGCTCACTGAATGCCTGCCACAAGGCATGCGCCTCTAACGCCCGCCCATGAAGCAACGCAACGAGCGGCAGCCAGGTTTCTGCCTGCTCACGATCGAGGCCGGTCTGCTTATCGGGATCAAGGCTTTCGCGCAGAATATCGCTGATACTCTCGAGGCAGCGCGACAGTGAAGCAAACATCACCAATAGCTGCTGCGCCTGTTCCCGTAGGGCATCGGGCACTTGGCCCTTCTCAAAACGCGATTGATGGGTGGCCTCTTCGTCAGCCAAACCGTTTGGCCGCTCCGCCAACTGATGCCCCATACTAAACACGTCGCCCAGTGCGGGCTCCAGGTTATGAATCAGCTCTGGCAAGCTCACCAAAAGCCGCGACACCGTTGGCTGAATAGCCAACGCCTGGTGAAGGTCGGTCAAACTGCTTCTCAGCGTTTTTAGCCAACGCAAGCAGCCGTGCACCGCAAAGCGGTGGGCAAAGTGGGAAAGCGCCTTCTCGGGCAGGTGGTGGCCTTCGTCGAAGACAAAGATGCAGTCCGCCGGGTCGGGCAGAATAGCGCCGCCGCCCAAGGCCAAGTCAGCCAGCACGAGGTCGTGGTTGGCGACAATAACGTCAGCGTTCTCAAGCTCTCGACGGGAACGAAAAAACGCGCAGGCACCGAAGTGCCCACAGCGCCTACCCGTGCACTGGCGATGGTCAACCGTCAGCCGCCGCCAGTGGGCATCCTCAATCGCCTCAGGCCAATTATCACGATCCCCTTCCCATTCGCCCTGACCGTAAGCTTGCGCCATATCACTGGCAATCACGGTGAAGTCGCTACTTTGTGTTTGCAGCGACTGCTCAAACAGCGATAGCGTCGGGTTGGGTTCAGTACCTTCGAGCGCCTGATCCAGACGTGCCACGCACACATAGCGGCCACGCCCTTTGGCTAATGCGTAGCGAAACGCAATGCCGCTATGACTGGCCAACGAGGGTAGATCCTGATTCAGCACCTGCTCCTGAAGAGCAACCGTGGCCGTGGAAATAATCAGCCGCTTGCCCCGCGCTTTCGCGATCGGTAAGGCGGCGATCAGATAGGCCAGTGTTTTGCCGGTACCAGTACCCGCTTCAAGCACACAGACATGGGTATCGCTGGTGCGCTTACCCTCGTCGTCGCTCTCTATATTACCCAGCGTCCGGGCGATTTCGGCGATCATCATGCGCTGACCGTAGCGTGGGGTCAGCTCAAGGGTGTCCACCACGCGACGGTAAGCGTCTTGAATCTCGCTTTTGAGGGCTGTATCGAGCATGCGGCTTAGAGCATACCTTCCGGCGGATGCACGCAGGGCAGCTTGTCGTTGATATAGCGTTCGATTTCCGGCAGCGAGAAGGCATCCTCTTCACCGACAAAGCTAATCGACACACCCTTAGCACCAGCGCGACCGGTACGACCGATACGGTGTACGTAGTCTTCCGGATCTTCCGGCAGGGTGTAGTTGATGACGTGACTAACGTCTTCAATATGGATCCCACGGCCTGCAACGTCAGTGGCGACCAATACCTGAATCTCGCCTTCGCGGAAGCTTTCCAGGGTTTTAATACGCTGATTCTGAGGCACATCGCCCGACAGCATCGCCGCACTGACACCGGCTTTTTTGAGCAGATCGTCAAGCTTGCGAACTAAATCGCGACGGTTACCAAAGACCATCACACGCTCAAAGCTCTCTTGCTGAAGCAAATTAACCAGCAAGCGCTGCTTGTCGTCATCAGACACCAAATACACCCGCTGATCGATGTCCGCCTGATTCTCAACGGTGACTTCGATCTCAACGTGGGCAGGATCAAGCGTCCATTGACTGGCGAGATTCAAGATGTCGTCGGTAAAGGTGGCCGAGAAGAGGAAGGTCTGGCGCTCCTCTTTTTTCGGCGTGTAGCGAATAATCCGCTTCACATCGGGGATAAAGCCCATCGACAACATGCGGTCGGCTTCATCTAACACCAAAACTTCGACTTCATTGAGGTCGATATCGCGCTTCTGATGGAAATCCAACAGACGACCAGGTGTTGCCACCAGAATATCGATCTTGCTGCCCAGGCTGTCACGCTGTTTTTGGTAGTCCATACCGCCGACCACACTCGCCACATTGAGCTGCGTGAAACGCGCTAACGCTTTAGCATCCTTTTCAATCTGCAGTGCCAGCTCGCGGGTGGGCGCAATAATCAAGGCTCGCGGAGCCCCCGGCTTTTGACCATTGGGTGTTGGCTCTTCCAGGAAGTAGGCCATCACAGAGATCAAAAAGGCTGCGGTTTTTCCGGTTCCCGTTTGCGCTTTGCCGACAATGTCGCCACCTAATAGCGTCTGGCGCAGGGCCTCCGCTTGAATAGGTGTGCAGTACTCAAACCCCTGGGCATGAATAGCGCGCATTAAGGGCAGCGGCAGATCAAAGTCATGAAAGCGCCACTTACCGGCCACGGCGGGCACCTGAAACTGACGAAGATCCCAGTTCGACTGGCGACGACGCGGTTTACGGCGGCGACGTTTTGGCTTGCGATTCTGGGCCGGGGCTGTGGTCTGTTCCGACTCGCTCATAGGCTGTCTATCTGTCCATTGCTGTGGAAGTTGGCATCACGAAGTGCGCATTGTACCAGGGCTTGGCGATAAGAGCGCGTCCTGCTGTCGAAGGAGTCCCAAGGCCTGTTAGAATAGCCGTCAAATCGACGTAAGGAGCGCGACATGACGCGTAAGAAAAAAACTCGTTCACTGGCCGATAAGGTGACAATCCGTACCGGCCGGCGGAAAGATTATAAAAAATGGCGCCACGACAATCCCGACCAAGTGGCCCCTTCGCGCCGTTTTGTAGCGAAAAAGCAGCAGCAGCGCAAACTGCAGGCGGTGAGAAAACTCGCTCGCCAGCAGAGCGGGCAGGATATTGCTATACACCCTGACAAATCGAGCAGCGACGCTAGCAAACCTAAGGGGGACGACTCGTAATGCGCTTGGTCTCGTTCAACATTAATGGCATTCGAGCACGACTTCACCAGTTACAGGCGTTGATCGACACTCAGCAGCCGGACGTAATTGGGCTGCAGGAAACCAAGGTACAGGACAGCGAGTTCCCGCTTGCCGACGTGGAAGCCATGGGCTACCACGTTTTTTATCACGGCCAAAAAGGCCATTACGGCGTCGCTTTAATGTGCCGTCAGGCGCCCGAAGAGATTTTTTACGGTTTCCCCGATGATGAGGAAGACGCTCAGCGACGCATGATCGGCGTTCGTCTGATCGCCGAGGACGGAGAAGCCGTGACAGTATGGAACGGTTATTTTCCTCAGGGCGAAAACGTTACTCACCCGACCAAATTCCCCCATAAAGAGCGCTTTTATGGCCAACTAGCGCGATTGCTCAACGAACAGCACCGTCCCGACGAGCGGCTGGCGATCATGGGCGACTTTAATATCTCGCCGGAAGATCAGGACATTGGCATTGGCGACGCTAACCGCAAGCGCTGGCTGCGCGAAGGCAAAACCAGCTTTCAGCCCGTTGAGCGCGAATGGCTCGAAGGCATTAAAGCCTGGGGACTTACCGACAGCTATCGCCTCTGCTATCCACAAAGCGATGATCGTTTTAGCTGGTTTGATTACCGCTCAAAAGGGTTTAACCAGGAGCCCAAGCGCGGCCTGCGTATCGACTATATTCTAGTCACCAAGGCGCTAGCCGATCAGGTTACTGCCGCTGGCATCGACTATGACCTGCGCGGCATGGAACGCCCCTCTGATCACGCGCCTACCTGGAGCGACTTCGCTCTCACGCTTAAGGCGTAGTTTTCTACGTAGTCTTTTCTAGCCAAAGCTGGTCAGCCATTGCTCCGCCTCATCGTCACCTAGCGACGAGGCGCGGGCAAAAGCTTGTTTCGCTTGCCCATCCTCACCCCAGGCATAAGCGAGTTGGCCATAAGCCCGCCAGTCGGCGGCAGCTTGCGTATGCAGCGCTAAGGTGTGCCAGGCATTCAGGGCCTTCTCAACGTCTTTAGCCTGCCGCCAAGCGTTAGCAAGCAAACGCAGATGGGACTCATCGCGAACTATATCGCCCTCATTCAGCGCCCGCTCTAGGTGCTCTGCCGCTCTAGCAGGGGTTCCGCCGGCGAGATGAAGTTGAATCAACAGCCAGAAATCTTCCTGCTCGGTCAACTTACCTAATTGCCACGCCGTCTCCCACAGGGCAGCGGCTACCCCTGACTGACCAGCCTGTTGAGCAAGCCCGGCGGCTTGGCGCCAATCGGCGGCGTCGCTTTGCGCATTCAAGCCATCCAGCAGCCAGCCCAATGCCTGATCGCCTTGCCCTGCATTGCGATACACAGCAAGCGCCAGAGTCTGCTGTGCTTCGCTTAACTCTGGCGTCTCATTAAGCGCCTGCTCTAGCCAGTCGGCAGCGTCTTGCCAACGCTCCTGTTGCGCCAGCAGGCGGATTAACTGCCAGGTAGTGTCAATATCCTGTTGATTGGCTAACCACTCACTGAGTAACTCAATGGCTTGATCACGCTGACCGGCAGCACGGCGCAGTGAGGCCTCATCACGTAGCCAACGGGCTGCTTGGGCACTATCGACACCGTTTAAGCCACGGGCAATCGCCAGCCGATCCGCTGCCGCAGCGTGCTGATCCTGACGCGCCAAGGCACCTGCCGCCAACTGCTGATAGAGCGCACTGGCCCACTGATCCGATTGGTTGCCGGATGCCAACCGCTCAGCCTGGGCCGTTGCCCGCTCAACGACCTGAGGCAACGCGCCCTCTTTTAACTGGCTTTGCAGCGCATTGAGGTCAGCAATCACATCACCTTGTAGCGCAGGGCTGGCCTGTGACGAAAGAGGCCAAACACTGAGTAATAGAATGCATAAAAGACGCTTCATACGGCTACCTCAACTCAAACTCGATCCGCTGGGTGGCATTGCGTAACCGATCACTGGGTTCAAATTGCCACTTGGCAATTGCCTCCCGCGCGGCATCATCAAACACCCGACGCGGCTGCGCGCTGGTAACCCGTATAGAAGAGCTGTCGACACTGCCATCACGCCGAATCGTAAAAGCCACCTCTACAAAGCCTTCCATACCTCGGCGCTGGGCACGGGGCGGGTAATTTGGACCAACTTGGTTCGTCGGTGTCACCTGACCCACATTCACCGGCTCATTAGAGGGCGCTGGTTGAGCTTCCGGGGCAGCTTCGCGCACGGCGGGTGCAGAATCCACTGATGCAGGGGCTGCTCTAGGAGCTGCCTCAACAGGTTGCTGTTGCGGGGTCGGCTCTGGTCTCGGCTCAGAAGTAGGTTCGGGCCGGGGTTCCGGTTTAACTTCCGTTAGCTCCGGGAGTTCGCTGTCCATTTCAACCGGCTCGACGGGCTCATCTGGCAGCTCCACTTCAGGCAGACTAATAGTGCTTTCCGTTACCGGGGGCGGCTCGGGTGCAGGCATGGGCGGCGGCGTTTGCTGGGGTGCCGCTTCAACAGGCTGAGGCGTGGGCGCCTCCTGCTCAGGGGCCACCTCCGGCGCTTCAATCATGGTCATCGCCATGCTCATGGTCAGCTCTTCGGGCTCCCGCTCAGGGGGAGCCACTAGCTGGGCAAGTAGCCAGAACAAGCCCACCGCCAGCACGACGCCTCCCAATAATGACAGCAGGTGGCGCATCATGACCCACTCCGACTCGCCGCCACCGCCACTTGGTCAACGCCCGCCTCACGTAGGCGATCCATCACCTCGATCAGCAAGCCCGTGGTGGATTCGCGATCCGCCTGAATAACCACCGAGCCATCATCACTTAGCATATCGGCTACCTGCTGGCCGACCCGATGGGCATCCACGGGACTGCCATCTACCCACACTGCACCCTCGGGGGAAATCGCCACGAGCACCTGGGCATCCGGGCGCGGGGTGGCGGCGCTGGATTCCGGCCGCTCAATCTCGACACCGCTCTCTTTGACAAAGCTGGTAGTCACAATAAAGAAAATCAGCATGATAAATACCACGTCAAGCATCGGGGTAAGATTCACCTCGTTGCTCTCAGCAGTCGCATCTATGGAACGACGTCTACGCATCACTCTCCTCCAGTGCCCGCGCCAGGCGATCATGCAGCCGCTGGTCTTCGCGACGGATGACGTGCTCTAAACGACTAATAAATAACAGCCCTACTACGGCAATGGCCATGCCGGTCAAGGTCGGCAGTGTCGCCCGGGCAACCCCATCTGCCATAGCGCGGGCTTGATGGGTCTCGCTCAGCGAAAGGCTATCGAACACGCTAATCATGCCCGTCACGGTGCCTAACAAGCCTAGTAACGGACATAGCGCGACTAACAGTTTTAACCATGGCAAGGGTTTGCGCAGCCTGGCGACCAGCGCCTCGGCCCACACCTGACGCAGTGTCCGGGCACTCCAACTGGAGTGGTCACTACGTGCCGCCCAGCGGCGTAACAGTTGACGGCGTGCTATACGCCAAGTAATCCGGTAGTACCACCAGCGCTCCATAGCCATGGCAAACACCAGTATGGCCACGACGGCCAAAACCACCAGTACCGCGCCACCCGCCTCTACTAAGCGCTCAACGGGTTCGAGCCAGAGAGGAAGAGTGGACATGTTAATTCACCACGGGCGTGTGAGATTCCAGATGATCTGCCAGTGTCGCGCTCGCCTGCCCTTCAATCACGTGGGTCAAGTAACGGCTGCGGCCTGCCAAAGCGGTCTGTACAAACAACAGCGGTACGGCGGTAATTAGACCTAGTACGGTGGTCACTAGTGCCTGACTGATGCCGCCCGCCATAAGTTGCGGGTCGCCGGTGCCAAACACGGTAATCGCCTGGAAAGTCACGATCATGCCGGTTACCGTGCCCAGCAGGCCGAGCAACGGTGCTATCGCGGCAAGCAGCTTCACCATCGGCTGGCTGCGTTCCAACCTGGGCAACTCGGCCAACACCGCTTCATCCAACCGCGCTTCCAGCGCCTCCGGAGTTTGATGTTTATCCATGCCTTCAAAGCGCAGTAGCACCCGCCCCAACGGGTTATTGTCCCGCAACTGATCGAGGGATTGCCGCTGACGCTTTACGCGCAGGCTAACCAGCACTAGATAGAGATACTGCCCCAGACCGATGATCATACCCAGAATACCCAGCGCCACGACAACGTAGCCGACATAGCCGCCCTGCTGGAAACGCTCCCATAGACTGGGTTGCTGGGCCAAGGCCTCCAGCACGCTGCCCTGGGTAGGATCAATGGCAAAGACGCTGCTCTCGCCTGGGTAGTAATCCGCCAGTACCCCGCCAATGGCATCGGGGGTACGCGGCAGAACCACTAGGTTGCCGTCATTTTCACCGCGCTCTAAAAGCTCGTTCTCGGTAAAGGCCGCAAAATCGCCCAACCGCACCAACTCGCGGGCGGCCACCTCGCCGTTAGCATCGGCTACTGGCATTGAAAGCCGTTCGGCACGGCCGGTGCGCGCGGTTAGCGTTGCCAAGCGATCCACCACGTTTTCCAACTGATGGCGCTCAAGCACTTCCACTTCATCCAACCGCGGCGGCAGCGAGCCCTCCTCAAGGGTTAGCAGACTCTGTTCGCCAAGCGTGTTGCGAATCTCTGAGCTATGTCGGGCAAGATTGGCCAGCAGACTCGAGAGCGCTTCGCCCTGCTCTGCCTGGCGCTCGCTCAGCTCGCTGGCTTGATCTGTTTGCTCTGCCTGCTGCGCCTGTAGTGCTTCATGCTGCTGCTGGACATCTTCGTGCTCTGCGCGCGCCTGCTCCAGCGCGGACTCTAGCGCCTGCTGGTCATCCAGAAAGCTCATTAGCCGCTGCTGGTCTCGCGCTTCAGCAGCCTCACGGGCTTCACGCAGAGAAGTAGCGCTTTCGGTTTGCGCCATTGATATACCACTTACCGCTACCAGTCCCAATACAACACAGACATAGCCAAGTTGACGGAGTGTTAGTCGACTCATGGTTGCTCTCCCTGCAGGTCATTGGCACTGATCGAGAGCGGCAAGGTTAATAGATCAGGGGCGCGCTGATCTTCCGCCATACGCAGCCCACTGCGCACTTCACGCAGGTACTCGTCATCCAGCGGCTGCCATGCGCCGTTCTCAGCACTCCAAACACCCCCCTCACGGCCATCGGGGGTTAGGTAATAAAAGCCGATACGCCCGATGCGCAAGAAATCCACTTCGCGTTCGCGACCATCCTGACTTAAACGCCCCCGCCAGCTGTCCATCTCCTGACCATAATCGAGCTCAACACGCCAGGCCTCTAACAGTCCATTAATACGCTCGATAGTGTTTTGACCTTGCTCGTCTGGCTGACGCTCAACCCGCGCCAACCGCTCTTCACGTAGAAACGGCAGGTCACGCTCAATCCAGCCGCTCAGTTGCTCGGCCATATTCTGTTCGATCACGGGCAGCGCTGCGCGGGTCTCTTCCAGCGTATCCAGCGCCGTCGCCAAACGCTGCTGACGCTCGGCCTCTTCCGCCAAGCGCCCGGACAGAGAGGCGTTATCAGCCTTCAACTGGCGGGTTTCGCGCTCCAAACGGCGCAACTCCTCCAACTGCTCCCGGGTCTGTTCATCGGCAGCATCGATCTGCTCCTGAAGCGCTGCCTGGGTTTGCTGGGCTTCGACACTTTCGGCCGCTTGAGCCACTGCTTGTTCACTTGCCATCAGCGTGCCACTGGCCAGCACTCCCGCTAGCCACCATCCACGCAAGGCAAAGAAAGGCCTGTTCAGCACGTCGACTCTCCGTCACTGAGTAGCGGGCGGCGAGCACCGCCCAACTAGAAACTAATTAGGTATTAGAACGATTTGCGTTTATCTTTTACGGGTCATAGCCTACCACTAATAGAATAAATGACAATATTTATCATTAACAATCAGTCGATTTCGTTGCCGCTGGAAGCACTCTCCTCCATCATGACCGGCGTCCTACTGACCACCTTGCGAGGGTCTCTGAATGGGGATAGCACCATTAGATAGTTACTCGGAAATGCCCTATGACTGCCGAAACACTAAATCAGCTACGTTCACAGATTTCGACACTTTCAGGATCGGAGCGAGCAGCGCTGGCTCATGAGCCTGAACGACCCACGAGATAATTCCGTTGAACAAGCCTGGAACGAAGAAATCAGTCAGCGCGCCTTCAAAGCCAGAAGCGGCAATGCCACCTTACTGATCCGTGAGGAGTTTCGGAAGCAGATGCGCGAGAGGCTAGGTTAGTAACAGTGCGGGCAGTGAGAATACTGGAAGAAGCATCACAGGAAGCGATAGAAGCCGCAGCGTGGTCATCACGTTATTACCACCTAGATGAATAGTCGTATCACGACGTCGTACATTAATATCGGCGCGCTCTCGCTCGCAGTAGGTCACTTAGCGGTCGATGATCCGCCTCTGCCGCTCCTCATCCATTACGTTTCGTAAAGTATCCCTGGCCAAATCTTCATTATTCATAATCATTGGATCTCACTAGCCTTTCCTTGGTAACAAACCCACTAAGGAGAGATTCCAATGACATCAAATACAACCACAATCCCTCGTTTTCGCCCAGGCGTGACCGCCCTAGGGCTGCCTTTGCTTTTCATCGTTATGTGGAGCTCTGGCTACGTGGCTGGCAAAGCAGCCCTGCCCTTTGTCGGCCCGTACACCATGATCTTTCTGCGCTTCGCTAGTGCCGCCCTGGTTCTACTTATGGTCGCCGTTGCAACACGCGCACCGTGGCCAAAAACGTGGAAGGAGGTTGGCCACATTGCGGTTGTCGGGCTGCTGATTCAAGCAATGCAATTTTCGGGGCTCTATACCGGCATCAATCTCGGTGTGAGCGCGGGAGTTTCGGCACTCATTGTCGGCACAATGCCCATCTTCGTTGCACTTGGCGCCAGTGTTTTTCTTTCTGAACGCATCAAGCAACATCAATGGGTGGGCCTTCTGATTGGCCTAGCAGGTGTTGTGTTGGTCGTTTCGGAAAAGTTCTCTTTTGGGGAGGCAACGGTCGGGGGCTATATCGCGATTCTCTTCGCCCTACTTGGTATCACGCTGGGCACGCTTTACCAGAAGAAATTTTGTACAAGCATGGATCTACGTACGGGTGGATTCATTCAACTGAGTGTCGCAGCAACCTTTGCATTTGTTGCAGCCCATATACTTGAAGACCTGTACTTCCAAGTCACGCCTACTTTCTTATTCGCGACAAGCTGGATGAGCCTTGTGAACTCGATTGGAGCCATCAGCGTGCTATACGTCATGATTCGTCGCGGCGAGGCAAGCAAAGTGGCCAGCCTCTTCTACCTAATACCCGGCATGACCGCCCTTATGGCCTTTGTGATTCTCGGCGAAACACTTCACCCGTTAGCCATGATTGGCTTTGCAGTCACCGCTTGCGGGGTTTATCTGAATAACCGCTAGCCGTTTCGCCTTGCCCCAATCACATAGCGCATGGCACTTGGAGAGGCGCAGCTCCTGCTTTCTGTTGTTCAGGAGAGTCCCAGCAGCGACGAATAAGCTGAATCAGCCACTCTACTTGGTGGGACTCGACGTTGGCAGCGATTTTAATGCTGATTCGAATATCCGGCAGCAAAGGGAGTTGTTGCTCATTTATCGGGGAGGCGAGCCCATATAGTGACGGGATAAAAGGGAGAGCGCTCACACCCAGGCCCGCTTTGACCGCTGCTAGTAAATCGCCTAAATCACGCGCCTCATAAGCTATGCGCCATTGCAGCTGACTGTGCTTGAGCCTGTTGATTTGCAGGTCTCGTAGTATGCACGGGGGAGAAAAAGCAACAAGTGGAATCTCATTACAGGATGCTAGTAAAGAGTGTTGGGCTCCTACCCAGGAAAGGCGCCGGTCTGCCACATGTATGCTTTCTAGCACACTCGGACGCGATGTTTCGGGAATGTCGACAGCGATGACCATATCAAGCTGTCCATCATTGAGCTTATGTTGCAGTACCGTTGAGCGCCCTAGCTGAGGAATAATGCGAATTCCCTTTTGCTCAAGAGGCAAGGAGGCCAGCATGATCGGCAGGTAGTCTTGAGCAAAGTATTCCGACACTCCCAAGCGAATCTCTTTTGCAACTCCACGATACTGCCCGAGCTTATCGAAAGCTTCGTCGTTGAGGGCAAGAATTTGCCGCGCGTACCATAGAAAGAGTTCACCTGACTCTGTAAGGCGCCTTCGCCGCCCATGGGTCGCGAACAAAGTATTACCAAGCTGTTCCTCAAGACGACGCACATGGTGAGAAACAGCCGATTGAGTTAGATGCAAGACCTGCGCCGCTTCGGAAAACCCACCGCAATCGCTTATGGATACCAGCGTACGCAATAGTGTTGTATCTAAGTTGGCCTTACGTGCAGTCTTTATTATGTCTGCCATGCCCCCACTCTCCACAAATGCATGTTCTTTTATACGCTTGCGGGAGAATTAAACGCAACCAGACAATTGGTTTTCCAGAAGAGATCGCCAAGCGGTGCTAATGGAATCGAAGCATTACTCAATACGTTTAAAGTTATCGGACATCAATGACGCTTAGCGCATACCTAGCCTGGATTATGGCCAGCCTTAAACGCTGTTGCCTTACTGAGAAATCAACACTAATTTACCACTACGTACTCTTTCGTCAGCGGCGCTAGAGGAAGCAGCCAAGCCTCTTCACGGGTCACCCATCTTGCCTCGGCAATTTCAGCTGCCGCCTCGACAGGCTCATCAATAACAAGGCTAAACAGGTGCGCTTCGAGCATCATGCCCGGCTCATTGGCAGCGGGAGCGGAGTGTATGCCTAACGGCGAAAGCTGATCGCTATTCACGTTCAAGCCTAACTCCTCTTTCAGCTCACGGCACAGTGCCTCTAGCTCGGTTTCACCCGCATCGATCTTGCCGCCGGGCTGCATAAAGAAGGACGTATTGTGCTTACGCACGAGTAGCAAACGACCATCTGGATCGCTCACCATTGCTGCGGCAATTTTCAATACGTTAGCGGGGTTGTCTGGCATACCTCCTCCTTTATGCGCCTTTATCTATACCACCAGCTTATCTACTACCCACTCATACGGCCATTAAAACGCCCAGTCGTCGTCTTCGGTGGCGACGGCTTTGCCGATCACGTAGGAGGAGCCGGAGCCGGAGAAGAAATCGTGGTTCTCGTCGGCGTTGGGTGACAGCGCCGCCATGATGGTTGGATCTACATCGGTGACGCTGCTGGGGAATAGGGGCTCAAAGCCAAGATTCATCAGCGCTTTATTGGCGTTGTAGTGAAGGAATTTTTTCACATCTTCGCTTAGACCTACCTCGTCATACAGTGACTCGGTGTAGCGCACTTCGTTGTCGTAGAGCTCCAGCAGCAGCTCGTAGGCGTAATCTTTGACTTCCTGCTGACGCGCTGGCGTCGCTTCCGCCATTGCCTGCTGGAATTTATAGCCGATGTAGTAGCCGTGTACCGCTTCGTCGCGAATGATTAGACGAATAAGGTCGGCGGTGTTGGTCAACTTGGCATGGCTTGACCAGTACATCGGCAGGTAGAAGCCGGAGTAGAACAGAAATGACTCCAGGAACACGCTGGCGACTTTGCGCATCAGCGGATCATCCGAGCGGTAGCGCTCTAAAATCAGCTCAGATTTCGCCTGCAGCGTGGGATTCTCTTCACTCCAGCGAAAGGCATCGTCCACATCACGAGTGGTGCAGAGCGTCGAGAAAATCGAGCTGTAGGAGCGCGCATGCACTGATTCCATAAAGGCGATGTTGGTGTAAACCGCCTCTTCATGGGGAGTGCGAGCATCTTCCATTAATACCGGCGCACCCACGCTGCCTTGGATGGTGTCCAGCAGTGTCAGGCCCGTGAAAACGCGGATCGTCAGCTGCTTTTCTTTCTCGGTCAGCGTATTCCACGACTGAATATCGTTCGACAGTGGCACCTTCTCGGGCAGCCAAAAATTACTGGTCAAGCGGTTCCACACTTCCAGGTCTTTATCGTCTTGAAGCCGGTTCCAGTTAATCGCATCAACCCGCGATAAACGTTGCATGGTATTCATATCACTCTCTCGAAGCCCGGCTGTGACAGCCGGGCTAGCAAAGCTTATTTATAAAAATTGGTTATAAAAAGCTTGTTTTAAAAACGAATGCTCAATAACAGATACAAGGCGTATCGACAGAAATCAGTACCATTACAGCGTGCAGGAAACGCAGCCTTCTACCTCGGTACCTTCTAACGCACTCTGGCGCAGGCGAATGTAGTAAAGCGTTTTGATGCCTTTGCGCCAGGCGTAAATCTGCGCCTTATTGATATCGCGCGTGCTTGCGGTGTCCGGGAAGAACAGCGTTAGCGATAAGCCCTGATCGACGTGCTGCGAGGCTTCCGCGTAGGTATCGATGATCTTTTCCGGGCCGATTTCGTAGGCGTCCTGGAAGTAGTCAAAATTAGCTTCATCCAGGAAAGGCGCCGGGTAATAAACGCGTCCCAACTTGCCCTCTTTACGAATCTCGATTCTCGCCGCCACCGGGTGAATACTGGAGGTGGAGTTATTGATATAGGAGATCGACCCCGTGGGCGGTACTGCCTGCAGGTTACGGTTATACAAACCGTGGGCCATGACCGAGGCTTTCAGCTCCTGCCAATCGTCCTGGGTCGGCAGCGCGATACCGCTGCGCTCAAATAGCCCACGTACTTTATCGGTGCGCGGCAGCCACGCCTGGTCGGTGTACTTATCGAAGAAAGTACCCGAGGCGTAGGTAGAGTCTGCAAAGCCCGCAAACGACTCTTTGTGCTCAATCGCCAAACGGTTCGACGCACGAATCGCATGGAAGGCAACGCAGTAGAAGTAGAGGTTGGTAAAATCCAAACCTTCGTCAGAGCCGTAGTAAATGTGCTCCCGCGCCAGATAGCCGTGCAGGTTCATCTGGCCCAAGCCAATCGCCCGCGACTTGGCATTACCTTCGGCAATAGAGGGCACGCTGCGCAGGTTACTCATCTCTGATACGGCGGTGAGGCCACGAATGGCGATTTCCACACTGGTACCGATATCGCCTGCGTCCATCACCTTGGCAATGTTCATGGAGCCCAGGTTACAGGAGATGTCCTGACCGATTTGGCGATAACCCAGGTCATCGTCATACTCGGTAGGCGTATTGACCTGAAGAATTTCCGAGCAAAGGTTGCTCATGTTGATACGGCCAGCAATCGGGTTGGCGCGATTAACCGTGTCTTCGAACATGATGTACGGGTAGCCCGACTCGAACTGCAGCTCGGCTAGAGTTTGGAAGAAGGCCCGTGCATTGATCTTATGCTTACGAATGCGCGCATCCGCAACCATCTCTTGGTACTTCTCGGTAACGCTGATGTCGCCAAAGGGCACGCCGTAAACACGCTCTACATCGTAGGGCGAGAACAGGTACATGTCGTCGTTGCGCTTGGCAAGTTCAAAGGTAATATCCGGAATCGTCACGCCCAGGGAGAGCGTTTTGATACGAATTTTCTCGTCGGCATTTTCCCGCTTGGTATCCAAAAAGCGCAGGATATCCGGGTGGTGAGCGTTAAGATACACCGCCCCTGCCCCCTGACGAGCCCCCAGCTGGTTAGCATAGGAGAAGGCGTCTTCCAGCAGTTTCATAATCGGGATGATGCCCGATGACTGGTTTTCAATACGCTTGATGGGCGCACCCGACTCACGAATATTACTGAGCAGAAACGCCACGCCGCCGCCGCGTTTGGAGAGCTGGAGGGCCGAGTTAATCGAACGGCCAATCGACTCCATATTGTCTTCGATACGCAGTAGGAAGCATGACACCAGCTCGCCGCGCTGCTGCTTGCCACAGTTCAAAAAGGTGGGGGTCGCCGGCTGAAAGCGGCCGCTAATGATTTCATCCACCAGCGACTTCGCCAGCGTTTCGTCGCCCCGCGCCAGGGTTAGCGCGACCATGCAGACGCGGTCTTCGTAACGCTCTAGATAGCGCTTGCCGTCGAACGTCTTCAGCGTGTAGCTGGTGTAGTACTTAAAGGCGCCCAAAAAGCTAGGGAAGCGAAACTTATATGCATAGGCCTGCTCGAACAGCGCCTTGATAAAGGCGAAGCTGTACTGGGCCAGCATCTCGGCTTCGTAATACTGCTCTTCGACCAGGTAATCGAGTTTCTCCTCTAACGAGTGGAAAAACACCGTGTTCTGGTTAACGTGCTGCAAAAAGTACTGGCGTGCCGCTTCGCGATCTTTATCCAGCTGCAGCTCGCCATTGGCACCGTACAGGTTGAGCATGGCGTTAAGAGCGTGATAGTCCAGCGTGCGAGCTTCTGTCTTCGCCGCTGGCCGCTTGGCCTCACCGTTTTTAGTGGATACGTCGTTCGAGACTGAGTCTTTCGGCGCTGAGTCTTTCAGGGCTAGGTTTGTCGTTTCCAAAACTCTTCTACTCCTTGACGGACATTGGCCACGTCATCGTCGGTGCCAAATAATTCGAATCGATACAGCAGCGGCACTTGGCATTTTTTCGCAATAATGCGGCCAGCAAGGCCATACGCTTCGCCAAAATTTGTATTTCCCGCTGCAATCACCCCCCGCAGGAGGCTTCGATTATGTGTGTCGTTAAGAAAATGGATCACCTGCTTGGGCACCGCACCCTGCTCGCTTCCCCCACCATAAGTGGGGGTAATTAAAATATACGGCTGGGTGACTCGTGGAACAGGCTCATCTCGATTCAACGGCAGTCGCTTTGCGGCAAAACCAAGTTTTTCTACAAATCGATGGGTATTGCCTGATTTTGTAGAGAAGTAAACCAAACTGCCGGCGATAGGTGAAGGTGAGCAACTTGCCAGCATTGGGATGACTTAAGCCAGCGCTTGAATGCGGTCTGGGCGGAAACCCGACCAGTGATCCTCGCCGACGACTACGACAGGAAGCTGGCGATAGCCGAGAGCTTCGACTTCTTCTTGGGCACCGGATTCGGCGGTAATATCGATAACAGTGTAATCAAGCCCCTGCTTGTCGAGCGCGCGGTAAGTCGCGGTGCATTGAACACAAGCGGGCTTGCTATAAATTTGGATTTCCATGGCTATTTTCCTTTTCATAGCGGCATTTTTCGGGTAGGGCACATCTAGTGCCTGCCCTCTCTAAAAGATACGACGCATACTATATATAGACCAATGAAAAATCAATTCAAGCATATGTGGTATTTTTCATCCACAGGATATTGACAGCTAATGCCCAACCCTGCCCCTAAAACACTGTCCCAGGCAATAAAAAACCGCCCACTAAAAAGTGGACGGTTTTTAACAGCGCCGTGAACCGGCGCAGTTAGCGGCTCATAGCAATATTAGCTAATCGCAGCTTGATAACGACGCTCAACGTCTTCCCAGTTAACTACGTTAAAGAACGCAGCAATGTAGTCAGGACGCTTGTTTTGATACTTCAGGTAGTAGGCATGCTCCCAAACATCCAGACCGAGCAGCGGCGTGTTGCCGTGCATCAACGGGCTGTCTTGGTTCAGGGTATTCTCTACCACCAATTTCTTTTCAGGAGTAATGGAGAGCCAAGCCCAACCACTGCCGAAACGGCCAAGGGCGGCTTTTTTGAATTCTTCTTTAAAGGCTTCCAGGCCACCCAGCTCAGCGTCAATCGCTTTTGCGACATCACCCTGGGGATTACCACCACCGTTAGGCGACATCATTTGCCAAAACATGGAGTGGTTGGCATGACCGCCACCGTTATTGATAACGGCTTGACGCTTGGCTTCTGGAACGCGATCCAGATTAGCGACCAGCTCTTCGACAGGTACATCTTCAAGACCTGTGCCTTCCAGCGTGGCGTTCAGGTTGTTGATGTAGGTTTGATGGTGACGAGAATGGTGAATTTCCATCGTCATCGCATCGATGTTTGGTTCGAGAGCGTCATATGCGTACGGCAATTCGGGTAGTGTATGTGCCATATCATCATCTCCTTGAGTGGCTTTCGTTGCTTTCACTTATCTATGTGCGGTCAGCCCGCAGCTTTTTCAACCACCGGGGTGGTTTTTCTTACCTTTTGCCCCAGTACTTTAGTCAACTATTGCCAGTTTACCTAATACACCCGCCAAAAAAAAAGCCGACTTCTGGCGAAGTCGGCCCACCGCTATTGAATCACGGTATTGCTTACAGCTTGCTCTCAAGCTCGGGCAGGATC
>NZ_JAINWD010000034.1:0-41422 GCF_021021315.1 Halomonas sp. IOP_14
TGGGGTAGACCGCCGCCTGGGGCAGGCGCTGGTAAATTGAGTTATCCGTCGCCAGCACCGTGCGGTTGGCGTAATCGGGAGCAATTTCGCCTTCAAAACCGCGCGTTTTAAGAGCCTGTAAAAAACGTACATACTCATTGCCCAAGCGTGCGAACGGGGCGGTACGGGTGTCCAAGGATGCAATCATAGTTGATCAAGCCGTCAGTGCCGGGGGCGCAATAAAAGAAGACCGCTACTTTACCGCAGCGGCTGCCTCGCTGCATCTCACTGTAGCGCTTTACTCTGCTCCCAGGGCCTCTTTTACCAGCGCTAATGAGGCATCCGACATCGGTAGCTTCAAGGCTAGTGCATGGGCGCGGGGTGACATTTTACGCCAGGTCATCTGCACAATGCGCACCATATGGTCGTGCTCGATCTTGCGCGAGAAATCGGCAAAGTAGTTCTCTAGAAACACCAGGCAGGCGCAATCTTCCAGCGCTTGTACATCGGGGTCGCGGCCCAGGCCTTTCTTGCCGATAATCGTTGCGGCTCTGGCGGCATCTTCGTCTGCATAGCCTGCGTCGCGCATTAGCTGGGCGGTGGTATCGCCTGCGCGCTTGCCCTGGTCGCGTCGCCAGGTTAAGTAGCCTACGCGCCCTTCGGGGTACTCCTCACGCGGCACTAACCAGCGCTGTAAGTGCTGGGCGCGTACGGCTAAGCGCAGCACCTCATCTGGAGCGTCATGCACGCGGTCTAGCCAGTCGCTCATGCGCTGGGCATAAGCCAGTTCCTGGGGCATGGATGTGCCATCGGCAAGCGTCGTGGAGCGCGGGTCTTCGGCATGCAGGGCATCGATGGCGATGAGCGTTTGATCAAAAGCGGTAGGCATAGCAGCGTTGCTCGGCTAAAAATGATGCTAATAGGTTGCCGAGAAACCGTGCGAATCACAACTGCTGTATGGGAGGGGAGGTTATGAAAGGCGGTAAAGCGCAGCGCCCGCTGCTAAGCACAGCGGACGCCTTTTCATACGCTATAAATGCTAGCGTTAAAGTTAGCGACGGTTGTAGATTTCTTCGTTGAGCTCACCCTCGCTTTTACCTACCAGCGTGGTGACCATTAAATCGCCCGCGACGTTGACGCTGGTGCGTGCCATATCAAGGATCCTATCAATCCCCGCGACCACGGCGATAGCTTCCAGCGGCAGACCAACCTGGGCCATCACAATCGAGAGCATAATCAGGCCAGCGCCTGGTACGCCTGCGGTACCAATGGAGGCCAGCGTGCCGGTGGCGACAATCATGCCGTAATCCATCATGCTCAAATCAGTGCCAGTCATTTGGGCGATGAATAGCACGACCACGCCCTGGTAAAGCGCGGTGCCATCCATATTGATGGTGGCGCCTACCGGTAACACAAACCCTGAAACCCCTTCGGAAACGCCCAGGTTCTTCTGCGCGCAACGTATAGAGACCGGCAGGGTGCCCGCAGAAGAAGCGGACGAGAACGCCACAACAATAGCGTCCAGACTGCCCTGCAAATAGCGCATGGGGTTTAGCCGCCCCAGTAGCGAGATCAAACCCGAGTAGATCACCAGCACGTGAAGAATGCTGGCCAGGTACGCCACGCCAATCAACTTGGCCAGCGGCAGCAATATCTCTAAACCGTACTGTCCGGAGACGTGGGCGATTAAGCCAAATACGCCGAAGGGCGCAAACGCCATCACAATGCCGGTGAGCTTGTACATTGCCTCGGCAAAGCTATCGAAGACCTTCATGACTGGCTCGCCTTTATCACCGATCAACGTCAGCGAAATACCTAAACCAATGGCAAACACAATGATCTGCATAATGTTGCCGTTGGCCAGGGCATCCAACGGGTTACGCGGCACTAAGTTAACCAGAATAGAGACCAGCGATGGCGCTTCGTTAGCGGCCACTTCAGAGTCAAAACTTAAATCAACGCCCACGCCCGGCTGCAGCAGGGTGGAAAGTACCAGACCGATGGAGATAGCAAAGGCGGTGGTGACCAAATAGAGCGTAATGGTACGCGCGCCAATGCGGCCCATTTTCTGAGGGTCGCGCATGGAGGTAATACCCACCACCAAGGTGGAAAATACCAGCGGCACAATCAGCATCATAATGGCGTTAATAAAAATATCGCCAAGCGGCTTAAACACGCTGGCGGTGTCGCCTAGCAGCGCGCCTGCCAAAATACCCAACGCCAAGCCGGCGAGAATCTTCTTCCATAGGGCAATTCGTCGCCACCAGGCAAACTTTCCTTGCTGTGCTGTCTCCTGCACTGCGCTTCTCCTGTCAAAAGTGTTAAAACCTATTATTTATCGATTCGTTAGACGAATCGGCGGGCACTCTATCACTTTTGGCTAACGGGCTGGGATGGATATGCCGAGTGGTCATAGCACATACAGTCGATTCGATAACTGAACCTTGCTTAGCGATAGTGCAAACTTATTACGTGCCGCTACCTTCTAGCAGCGCTATGCGCTGCATTCGCGGGTGCGCCGTAGGCTTACCACGCGCTACTGGAGTGTGGCGTTAGCTAGTGCTGACTTCTCTGGTGCTGGAGCCTTTTAGCGTAGCTAAACGTGCGTCTGGTGATACCGGCCATAGCTCCTCGCCGCGCTTTTGCCTACAATAGACCCCTTTATGCACGCGCATTGGCGCGGTGCTTTTATTGTTTTCAGGCCAAGGGACAGGATTCATGCTCGATCCGAAACTGCTGCGCGGTGATCTTGACACGGTTGCTCAACAACTGGCCCGGCGGGGCTTTGTGCTTGATAAAGCGGGATTGCAGGCGCTGGAGTCGCGTCGCCGCGAGCTGCAAACGCAAACCGAGCAGCTGCAAAATGAGCGCAATATGCGCTCCAAAGCGATTGGTAAAGCCAAGGCCAACGGTGAAGATATTCAGCCGCTGCTGGATGAAGTCAGCGATTTAGGTGATCGCCTGGATAAAGCCAAGCGCGAGCTAGCCGACGTCCAGGAAGAATGGGACGACGCTATCAGCGGTATTCCCAACCTGCCCCATGAAAGCGTGCCGGAAGGCAAAAGCGAAGACGAGAATGTCGAGCTGCACCGCTGGGGCACGCCGCGGGAGTTTGATTTCGAGGTGTTGGATCACGTTGATCTGGGTAAGCAGTCGGGTTATCTCGATTTTGAGTTGGCGGCTAAAATCACTGGCGCTCGCTTTGCGGTCATGCGCGGGCCCATAGCGCGCCTGCATCGGGCGTTGGCGCAGTTTATGCTGGATACCCAAACCGAACAGCACGGCTACGAAGAGTGCTACGTGCCGTATATGGTCAACCGCGATTCGCTGATGGGCACCGGCCAGCTGCCGAAGTTTGGCGAAGATTTGTTCAAGCTGGACGATGAGCGCGAGTATCACCTGATTCCCACTTCAGAAGTACCACTGACCAACTTTGTACGCGATGAAATTATCGAGCAAGCGGCATTGCCGATGAAGCTTACCGCACATACGCCCTGTTTCCGCTCCGAGGCGGGCTCGCACGGGCGCGATACCCGCGGAATGATCCGCCAGCATCAGTTCGATAAAGTCGAGATGGTGCAGATTGTGGAGCCGGAGAAGAGCTACGAAGCGTTGGAAGAGATGCGTGGTCATGCAGAGGCGATCCTGCAGGCACTGGCGTTGCCGTATCGCGTAGTGACGCTATGCACTGGGGATATGGGCTTTGGGGCCACGAAGACCTACGACTTGGAAGTGTGGCTGCCCAGCCAGGAGACTTACCGGGAGATCTCGTCTGTCTCTAACTGCGAGGATTTCCAGGCCCGGCGTATGCAAGCGCGGTATCGCCATCCGGATTCCAAAAAGCCGCAGTTGCTACATACGCTGAACGGTTCAGGGCTGGCGGTTGGTCGTTGCCTGCTGGCGGTGCTTGAAAACCACCAGCAGGCAGATGGCTCGGTGATTATTCCTGAGCCGCTACGTCGCTATCTGGGCGGCGTGGAGCGTCTGGCCCTTTAAGCGCCCACTCAACGCTAACCCCGGCATCAATGCGGATGGTGCCGGGGCTGTAATCGCTGGCGGCACTGGATTGACTGGCGCCAGCGGCATCGCTTTCTGCACGCATCGCCATCATGCGCGGCTGGAAGATAGGTGATTGCGTCTCTTCAATGCGCTGCACATGACCAAGCTCAGCATCTAAGCTGTCGGCCATCAGGTTTGCTTTGTGTTGCGCTTTCTCCAGCGCTTTGACCAGCGCTTCGTCAGTGGCAGCGTCGCGGTCTTGTAGGTCAAACTGCACGCCATCCAATGAGTTAACACCAGCGGCTATTAGCGCGTCTAACACCTCGCTTAACTGACCAAGGTCGGTGAGTTCGACGGTGATCGGGCGCTCAAGACGTGTGCGCTGCAGGGTCTCATGCTCGCCATCTTCATTGCGTGGCCCTTGAATATGCTCAGGATAGACATTTAGCGAGCCTGCATTGATGGCATTGCGTTCAAGGCCGGTGGCTTCCATTTGTTCGATTAATTCGCTGGCGCGGGTCTCTAAGCGCTCGCGGGCATCGCTAAGTGCGCTACTATCGCTCTCTTCCAAGGTGGAAAGGGCGGGTGTGTTTTCCCACAATCGTGCATTCAGGGTGGCCTTGTCGGGTTCTACCTCAACCCAAGACTGCGCTTGAACATGCAAGCTTGGCTGGGGCGGTGTTGACGGTGAAGCGTGTGCAAAAGGAGCGCTAAGGAGTGCCAATAGAGCGCCGCCTAGTAGGCCATTGCGTAAACGTTTAGAGCCTGGTTTTTGAAGGTTAGCTGGTATGGCTTGCATAAATGTTTTCCTTAGTGAGCGGGCAGTGGCGCCGCCAAGTTAAAACCGGGTATAAATCATTCAAGTAGACGCAGCTTTGAAGCGAAGTAGAAAAGAAAGTTCAGTACGGAAGAGTGGACGCAAAACAGTTGCTTATTATTTGCACGGTTTGTGCAATACGCCGAATGCAGCCATCATATATGGACAACAAGCTAGGGATGGATTATGTCGAACTTGTCGGACGAGGATTACCGCAGTATTCCTCTCAATGCCACCTTGGCACTCGCTGCGTTGGTAGTGATCATCGCTGGAATGAAAGCAGGTGCTGATTTGTTAGTGCCGTTGCTGCTCGCGATATTTATCGCAGTAGTGTGTACTTCACCGGTGCAGTGGCTGCATCGCTGTGGCTTAAGCATGCGAATGTCGGCATTTCTAACATTGATGGTATTGCTGGCGTTTATATCGCTGATTGGCCTGCTGGTGGTCAATAGCTTCAGTACCTTCGTGGCAGCGTTGCCGGAAATTGAGTCGCGGCTTTATGAACAGTATTGGAATTTACTTAATGCGCTCTCTTCACGCGGGCTAGCAATTAATCCCGACCAGATTAACTCGCTGTTTGAAATGGAGGATGAGGGCTCTTGGATGCCTGCCTTACTGGGTCAGCTAGGCAACCTCTTTATGCAGGGCATCATTGTTGGACTGCTGGTTATATTCATGCTGTTCGAGACGTTGAACGTGCGCGATAAAATTTCCCGCGCACTGGAAAATCCGGCGCCTAGCTTGAAGCGTTTTAGTGAGTTCAGCTTAACGCTGAAGCGCTATCTAGCCGTAAAAACCATGATTAGCCTGGCCACTGGGGCGCTGGTATGGCTCTCTTGCATGATTGTAGGCGTGGATTTTCCGCTGTTGTGGGGCGTGTTGGCCTTTGCACTCAACTTTATTCCCAATATTGGCTCCGCGCTGGCGGCGATCCCCCCCGTGTTGTTGCTGTTGGTCGCCCAAGACGGCGGTGCTTTTCAGGCGTTACTGCTAGCCTCTGCTTATTTGGTCATCAACTTTGTGCTCGGCAATCTGATTGAACCGCGGGTAATGGGGCAGGCGTTGGGGCTTTCTACATTTGTGGCGTTTTTATCGCTGGTGGTATGGGGGTGGATCTTTGGTGCGGCGGGGATGCTACTTTCGGTGGTACTAACGATGACGTTGAAGATCGCACTTGATAGTCACCCACAAACACGGTGGATCGCTAGGCTGTTAGGGCCTGGAAGGCGTCGTGTAAAAGATATTCGGGTAAGCGATGCGAGTCTGCCGCCGTGGAAACGCAAAAATTAGGCAGGAAATTTAGCGAAGGCGTGTTACCGCCGACAGAGTCGGCGGCTATTACAAGTGCTACACATTCATCAGGCGTTTTGTTCGATGAACTGCGTCAGTTGTGACTTAGATTGTGCGCCAACCAGTGAAGCGACTTTGGTGCCAGATTTAAACAGCATGACGGTAGGTACACCGCGGACGCCTTGCTCGGCAGCAATTTCTGGTGCGTCGTCTACATTGACACTAACAACTTTCAGGCTTTCCTGACGTTCTGCAGCTACTTCATCAACGACCGGGGCCATGACCTTGCATGGGCCACACCAGGGCGCCCAGAACTTCATTAGCACAGGCTGTTCAGCGTTGAGGACTTCTTGCTCAAAATTGGCGTTGGTGACATCAACATTATTAGCCATTTGCTTCTCCCGTTTGCGTTGCTCTTACTGTTTCGTTGCCTCAAATGGAGCAACGGTCATTACGCGATCCATTGGTGCTCTTTAAGCGCGCCTCGTGTCTATCGCGATAAGTGTGGGCAGATGTTAGCGGGCGCGAAGGTTGCTGGCAAATTTCCTGCACAGTGAGTTAACTAAATAGCAGAAATTAAAGGGTGCTGGTAGGGCGTTTTTTTTATAATATAAAAGTATTATTTTGGTGTTTTTTATTCTATATGGTGCTGTAGAGTGCCGAGTGTGACGACACGATCCGTCAGGCGTGATGTGGCATCAGCGCCTGTGTGTGCTTAAAGATTCGGCCTACATCAAGATACGGTCTACATAGATCTGTATAGAGAATAAATAAGGTGAGGATATGAAGCTACAACAGCTCCGCTATATCTGGGAAGTCAATCGACATAACCTGAACGTCTCGGCCACAGCGCAAAGTCTATTTACCTCACAGCCGGGGATCTCTAAACAGATACGTTTGTTAGAAGATGAGCTTGGCGTCGAGATTTTTGCGCGCAGTGGTAAGCACTTGACACGTGTGACGCCTGCCGGGCAGTCAATTATTGACCTGGCCGGGCAGGTACTGCGTCTCACCGAAAACATCAAGCAGGTGGCTCAGGAGCATAGCGATGAGCGCCGCGGTAGCCTGGCCATTGCTACGACCCATACCCAGGCCCGTTATGCGCTACCGCCCATTATCAGCGAATTCACCCTTAAATATCCTGATGTGGCGCTGCATATGCAGCAGGGTACGCCCAAGCAGATTGCACAGATGGTCAGTGAAGGCCAGGCCGATTTCGCCATCGCGACCGAGTCGCTGGAGCTATTTACCGATTTAGTGCTACTGCCCTGCTATCGTTGGAACCGCTGCGTACTGGTGCCTAAAGGGCACCCGCTAGCCACTCATCAGGGCCCGTTGACCCTGGAGGCGCTCGGTGAACATCCGCTGGTCACCTACGTGTTTGGGTTTACCGGCCGCTCGCAGTTAGACGACGCCTTCAAAGCGAAAGGGTTAACGCCCAATGTGGTGCTAACCGCCGCCGATGCCGACGTGATCAAGACCTACGTACGGCTGGGCATGGGGGTTGGCATTGTGGCGCATATGGCTGTGGACGAGGCGCTTGATGATGACTTGGTGGCACTGGATGCAAGCCACCTGTTTGCCAGCTCTACGACAAAAATTGGTATCCGTCGTGGCACCTTTATGCGCGGTTACATGTATGATTTTTTGGAGCGCTTTGCGCCTCATTTAACCCGCGACCGGGTTGATGAAGCATTAACGGCAGGCCCGCGCCATGAGCAGTCGTTGTTTGACGACCTGGACCTGCCGGAGTATTAACCCGCAGTGTGGAGTTAGTGCTGCAAATGTAGCCCGCACTCGCGCTTCTCTTCCACCTTGGTAGGGTCGAAGTAATCGAAGTTATTGGGCAGATTATGCGCCTGTAGATACTGGTACATATCTTTGGCGCTCCACTGCAGCAACGGGGCAACTTTCAATAGGCCATCGCTGTTGCGACTAACCGGCTGCATTTTTGCGCGCTCGGGGGTGTCCTCAGCGCGCAGTGCGGTGAACCATACGTCGGGCTGCATTTCACGCAGCGCACGCTCGAAGGGCTCGATTTTAACTTCCTGAGTAAAGGCTGCGTGGCGCGGGTCGTCGATACCCGGCATGGGGCCTTCCAGCGCCTCGCGGTGGCCGCGCGTGCGCCGGGGTACAAAGCTCACGATGTTCAGGTTGAGTTGTTGAATCACTTCGTCAGCGAATTGATAAGTTGCTTCGGTGTTGTAGCCGCTGTCCATCCACACAATGGGTATATCCGGGCGCACCTGGGTCACCATATGAAGAATCACCGCCTCAAAAGGGCGAAAGTTGGTGGTGCAAATAGGTCGTGCACCCTGGGTCAGCGCCCACTCAACTAACCCTTGAGGATTATTTGCGAAATCTCTGTTAATCGCTTCAAGCTCTGAGGACATACTGCCTCCTAATCGGAAATTAAATAATACTGACTAGGCTACCAAACAGGAGGCAGCGAACCCCAATACCGTTTAGTTTGGCTTTTATATTCCTTTTTGATATAGAGCTCGCACTGCTTATTCCAAAGCGCCAATAAGGTGGCGAATTTTATCCAGAGTTTCGGTGTACTCTTCGTCCGCTTGAGAGTCTGCTACTAAGCCCCCTCCGCCCCATACATGCAGTCTTCCCGCCTCGGCAACCATAGTGCGAATAGCGATGGAGGTATCCATGCTGCCACGTACATCGACATAGCCAAGGCTGCCGCAATAAACACTGCGTTGGCAGGGTTCTAGTTCATCAATGATCTGCATCGCGCGAATTTTAGGTGCACCGGTAATTGAGCCGCCAGGAAAGGCCGCCTTAAGCAGTGCCAGCGGGGTGTAATTACCGGCCAGCGTTCCCTGCACCACGCTAACTAGGTGGTGCACGTTAGGGTAGCTCTCTAAGCGACATAGCTGCGGAACGCGAATGGAGCCTGGCTGGCAGACGCGACCCAGGTCATTGCGCAGCAGGTCAACGATCATCACATTTTCAGCGCGATCTTTAGTGCTGCTCAATAGCTGTGCCGCCAGCGCCTGATCCTCTTCATGTGTGGCCCCTCGCGGGCGGGTACCTTTAATCGGCCGTGTTTCGACCTCGCCGTTGCTGCACTGAATAAACCGCTCGGGTGAAAGTGACAGTACGGCCTTATCGCCCCAGGCCATAAAACCTGAATAGGGTGTGGGGGTCGCTTTGCGTAACTGCAGGTACGCCTGCCACTCATCCCCTTGGTAGTCGGCATAAAAGCGTTGAGCCAGGTTGATCTGATAGCAGTCACCCGCGCGAATATAGCGCTGCACGGCGTTAAAGCGTGCGACATATTGGGTGTGGCTAAGTTCTGCTTTAAAGGTATTCGTTAATGTAAACGCGCTAGTTGGCTCTGGCGTCTTGGTAAGCCAGTTTTCCACCTGCTCACGACGCTGCGGAGTGGCGATTAGCCACGCCTGCTGGGCCATGTGATCCAGGGTGATACACCAGTCGTAAAGCCCCAAACGGGCTTGCGGTAAGGTGACCGGGCTTGCCTGAGCACTCTGAACCGATAAGGTTTTACGCCCTAAATCGTAGCCCCAGTAGCCTATTAGCCCGCCTAGAAAAGGGAGTTCACTGGTTTCATCAGGGATATCCAGTTGATCCAGTAGCCACTGCTGAAGGGCAAACGCATCGTTAGCCAAGTGCGCCGGTGGGCTAAGCTGATCTGACGCAATACTCGCTTCGCCATGATGAGTAACTTCCAGCGTAGCAAGTGGGTCGCTGCTGATAATATCAAAGCGACCGGTGGCGATAGGGCGGCCACTATCGAGCAGCACCGCGCCGGGCCTAGCACGTAGGCAGGCGAATATACCCAATGGGTCGGGTGAATAGGGCAGGGCAGTTATCGTCAACGCCTGGTTCATTAAGCAAACGCCTGGCCGGTAAAAGGGCTGCATATGTTAGAGGTCGTTGAAGATCGGCACCAGTCGCACGATTGACGCATTTCTCACGCTCGGAAGAGGATTGTTGACACTGTTTTTGCAGCTAGACTTTTTGCCTACAACGAAAGATGTATAAAGTCGCTTTATAAGCAGGTTGACGGCGGTGGTTCGCGGGGCTAAAGTTTCGCTATGTTTCTAATTGTCGACAATTCGCCATGAGCTTACCTGTTTCTTCTTCTTATTCCGATTCCTCGCCGCATGAAATGGCAACCCCTGAAGTACGCACGCTCGCCGAGCGGGTATTTCATCAGTTGCAGGATGCCATCGTACGCGGCGAGCTTGCTCCCGGCAGTAAGATCACCGAGCCGGGATTGTCTAAAACCTACGGTATTTCACGTGGGCCGCTGCGCGAGGCGATGCGCCGCCTGGAAGCACACCGCCTCATCGAGCGGGTTCCCCATGTGGGCGCAAGGGTGGTTAAGCTCTCAATGAAAGAGCTTTTAGAGCTGTTTGACCTGCGTGAAGCCCTGGAAAGTATGGCGGCGCGCTTGGCGGCTGAGCATATGTCACCGGCAGAGGTTCAGGGTTTGCGGGATGTGCTGGCGCTGCACGAAGGTCAGGCGGATTTAAAGCGTGGCGAAGCTTACTACCAGCGCGAAGGCGATCTCGATTTTCACTACTGCATCGTTCAGGGCAGCCACAACAAAATGCTAATGAACCTGCTCTGTGATGACCTTTACTACCTTGTGCGCCTTTATCGCACTCAGTTCAGTGCTAGCGGCACGCGACCGCAGCGCGCCTTTGTGGAACACCATCGCATTGTTGATGCCATTGAAGCTGGCGATGCGGAGCTGGCCGAGCTGCTCATGCGCCGCCATGTCAGCGCCTCCCGCGCCAATGTGGCGGATCGCTATGCAGCGACCCTCGAAGAGTCAGCATCTAAATCGCAAAGCTCTTAATCACGCAGCTAAAACATAACTAGAAATTAGCAATAGGAGAAACACCCCATGTCCCAGATGACTCCCGGCGCCCGGTTTCGAGCCGCGCTTGAGGCTAACCGTCCGCTGCCGATCTTAGGCACCATTAATGCCTATACAGCGCTAATGGCCGACAAGGTTGGCCATCAAGCCATTTACCTCTCTGGTGGCGGCGTAGCTAACGCCTCGTTCGGCTTGCCGGATCTGGGCATGACGACCATGAATGATGTGGTGGAAGATGCCCACCGTATCTGCGGCGCTACCGAGCTGCCCCTGCTGGTGGATATCGATACCGGTTGGGGCGGTGCCTTCAATATTGCACGCACGGTAAAAGAAATGCAGCGCGCTGGCGTGGCCGCGGTACATATGGAAGACCAGGTGGCTCAAAAGCGCTGTGGACACCGCCCCAATAAAGCAATTGTCTCTCAGCAGGAGATGGTCGACCGCATTAAAGCTGCCGCCGATGCCAAGATCGACCCCGACTTCTATTTGATTGCTCGCACCGATGCGTTTCAAAAAGAGGGGCTTGATGCTGCCATTGAGCGTGCCAACGCCTGCGTTGAAGCCGGTGCAGATGCCATCTTCGCTGAAGCGGTTCATACCCTGGATGATTACAAAGCCTTCTGTGAACGGGTCAATGCACCCATTTTGGCTAACATCACCGAGTTCGGTGCTACTCCGCTGTTTACTCAAACGGAGCTTGGCGAGGTTGGCTGCCGCATGGTGCTTTACCCGCTCTCGGCCTTCCGCGCCATGAACGCTGCGGCACTGCAGGTCTATCAAAGCATCCTCGACAACGGCCACCAAAAAGACGTGGTGCCGCTGATGCAAACCCGCGACGAACTCTACGATTTTCTCAATTACCACGACTTTGAGCAGAAGCTGGACGCGCTGTTTGCCGAGAAAGGCGATGACCAATAAACCGCCAGTTAAGATGAAGCGCAGTTGGAAATGATTTCTTCTGCAAACTGGTGAGAGGACAGGTTGAAGCGAGGGTCTTTTGTCATGGATGACAAAAGTAGCGCCCAGGGAGGGGTTCACAGCGCCCTCGCGGAAACCTGTCCTCTCACCAAGATAGCTTTGCCGAAAGTTTAATGAACGACCTTATTCATAAATCGATAGTAAAAATAAAAGCAGTAATAGGAGACACACCATGGCTGATAAACCCGCAACAGGAGCAGGACTGCGTGGCCAGAGCGCTGGTTCCACCGCGCTGTGTACGGTAGGTAAAACAGGCTCAGGCCTGACCTACCGCGGATTTGATATTAAAGAGCTGGCTGAAAAAGCCAAATTCGAAGAGGTCGCTTACCTGCTGTTAAAAGGCAAGTTGCCTAATCAGGGTGAGCTAGACCACTACATCAGCAAGCTCAAAAGCCTGCGCGGCTTGCCCGATGCATTAAAAACGGTACTTGAGCAGATCCCCAAAGACGCTCACCCGATGGACGTAATGCGCACCGGCACTTCAATGCTGGGCAATCTAGAAACCGAGGAGAATTTTGATCAGCAGCAAGACGTTGCTGATCGGCTGCTGGCGGTGCTGCCCTCGATTATTTGTTACTGGTACCGCTTCTCCCACGACGGTGTGCGCATCGATACCGAAACGGATGATGACTCAGTAGGCGGGCATTTCCTTAATATGCTGCGCGGCGAGCCCGCCTCTGAACTGCATGCGCGGGTCATGAACGTATCGCTGATTCTTTACGCCGAGCACGAGTTTAACGCCTCTACCTTTACCGCAAGGGTATGCGCCTCGACGCTTTCCGATATGCACTCCTGCGTGACCGGTGCGATTGGGTCGCTGCGCGGCCCACTGCATGGCGGCGCCAACGAAGCGGCCATGGCGATGATCGAGGATTGGCAGTCGCCGGAAGAAGCAGAAAGCAAGATCATGGGCATGCTGGAGCGTAAGGATAAAATTATGGGCTTCGGGCATGCGATTTATCGCGAGTCCGACCCGCGCAACGCGATTATCAAGCACTGGTCCAAGAAGCTCTCTGACGATGTGGGTGATAAGGTGCTTTACCCGGTTTCTGAGCGGGTCGAAGAGGTCATGTGGCGTGAGAAGAAGCTGTTCTGTAACGCAGACTTCTTCCACGCCAGCGCATACCACTTCATGGATATACCCACCAAGCTGTTTACGCCGATTTTCGTCTGCTCTCGGCTGACCGGCTGGGCGGCGCACGTATTTGAGCAGCGCGCCAATAACCGCATTATTCGCCCTAGCGCCGATTACACTGGCCCCGAGAAGAGCGAGTGGGTGCCGATAGAAGCGCGAGACTGAACCGCTTGCTGCCCGGTGACTTGGACACCGGGCTTTTTTCAGCCCCCTTCTTGTGAGTCTGCCTGCTATGAATACCCAATACCGTAAACCGCTGCCTGGCACAGAGCTTGAGTTTTTTGATGCTCGCGAGGCGGTGGAAGATATCCAGCCCGGTGCCTATGCACAGCTGCCCTATACCTCTCGTGTGCTGGCGGAGCAGCTGGTGCGTCGCTGTGATCCTGAATTGCTCACCGATGCGCTAAAACAGTTGATCGAGCGCAAGAGTGACCTGGATTTTCCTTGGTACCCCGCGCGTGTCGTCTGCCACGATATCCTAGGCCAGACTGCTCTGGTCGATTTGGCCGGGCTGCGTGACGCTATTGCCGAGAAGGGTGGTGACCCCGCCAAGGTTAATCCTGTAGTGCCCACCCAGCTAATCGTCGATCATTCACTGGCAGTGGAGCACGCAGGGTCGGAAGAGGGCGCCTTCGAGAAAAACCGCGCCATTGAAGATCGCCGTAACGATGACCGCTTCCACTTTATCAACTGGACTAAAACGGCCTTTGAGAACGTCGATGTAATTCCTCCCGGCAACGGCATCATGCACCAGATCAATCTGGAGAAGATGTCACCGGTGGTGCAGAACCGTGACGGCATTGCCTATCCGGATACCTGTGTGGGTACCGATAGCCATACGCCCATGGTCGATGCCCTTGGCGTTATATCCGTAGGTGTGGGTGGTCTGGAGGCCGAAAGCGTCATGCTGGGCCGTGCCTCCATGATGCGCCTGCCGGATATCGTCGGCGTGGAGCTGACCGGCAAGCTGCAGCCCGGCATTACCGGCACCGATATGGTACTGGCGATTACCGAGTTCCTGCGTAAAGAGCGGGTGGTTGGTGCTTACCTGGAGTTCTACGGTGAAGGTGCCGACGCGCTAACGGTCGGAGATCGCGCCACTATCTCCAATATGACCCCCGAATACGGCGCGACCGCGGCGATGTTCTACATCGATGGCCAAACTATCGACTACCTGAAAATTACCGGCCGTGAAGATGAACAGGTGGCGCTGGTCGAAACCTACGCCAAGCACACCGGCCTGTGGGCGGATAGCTTGACCGAGGTTGAGTACGAGCGGGTACTGACCTTTAACCTCTCGTCGGTAACCCGCACCCTGGCGGGGCCCTCCAACCCCCACGCCCATTTGCCAACTTCAGAGCTTGCCCAGCGTGGTATTGCTGTTGGGCTTGAGGCGGCACAGGCGGAAGAGAAAGCGGGCAAAATGCCCGACGGCGCGGTTATCATCGCCGCCATTACCAGCTGCACCAATACCTCTAACCCACGAAATATGGTCGCCGCCGGGCTTATCGCCCGCAACGCTAACCGGCTGGGTCTGCTGCGTAAACCATGGGTGAAGTCGTCGCTGGCGCCGGGCTCGAAAACCGTCAAGATGTACCTGGAAGAAGCTGGGTTGATGAGCGAGCTGGAAAGCCTCGGCTTTGGGGTGGTGGCCTATGCCTGCACCACCTGTAACGGCATGTCTGGAGCGCTGGATCCAAAAATCCAGCAGGAGATTATTGAGCGTGATCTCTATGCGACCGCCGTGCTTTCCGGCAACCGTAACTTCGACGGCCGTATCCACCCCCATGCCCAACAAGCCTTTCTGGCGTCACCGCCTCTGGTAGTTGCCTATGCCATCGCGGGCACGATTCGCTTTGATATCGAAAAAGACGTCCTGGGCGTGGATCAGGCGGGAAATCCTGTCACTTTGAAGGATATCTGGCCAGCGGATGAAGAGATCGATGCGATTGTTAAATCGTCGGTGAAGCCGGAGCAGTTCCGCCAGACCTATATTCCCATGTTCGATCTGGATAAGAGTGCCCGCGCTCAGGTCAGCCCGCTATATGACTGGCGGCCCCAGAGCACCTATATCCGTCGCCCGCCTTACTGGGAGGGCAATATGGCTAAAGTGCGCACCCTGAAAGGCATGCGGCCGCTGGCAATTTTGCCGGACAATATCACCACCGATCATCTCTCACCCTCCAACGCGATTCAGTTGAACAGCGCGGCAGGGGAGTACTTGGCCAAAATGGGCCTGCCGGAGGAAGACTTCAACTCCTACGCCACCCACCGCGGTGACCACCTGACTGCCCAGCGCGCTACCTTCGCCAACCCGAAGTTGTTCAACGAGATGGTGCGCGATGCCGACGGCAACGTTAAACAGGGCTCGCTGGCGCGGGTAGAGCCGGAAGGCCAAGTCACCCGCATGTGGGAGGCGATTGAAACCTACATGGCCCGCAAGCAGCCGCTGATCATTATTGCCGGGGCGGATTACGGTCAGGGCTCCTCACGGGACTGGGCGGCTAAAGGCGTGGCGCTGGCGGGCGTGGAAGCGATCGCCGCCGAAGGCTTTGAGCGTATTCACCGCACCAACCTGATCGGGATGGGGGTGATGCCGCTGGAGTTTGAGCCCGGGACTACGCGTATGACACTGGGCCTGGACGGCACTGAAACCTTTGATGTCGAAGGCGCCGTTTCGCCAGGGGCGATGCTCACCCTAGTGATCCACCGCCAAAACGGTGAAAGCGAGCGGGTTACGGTGAAGTGCCGTTTGGACACCGCCGAGGAGGTGTCTATTTACACTGCTGGTGGTGTACTGCAGCGTTTTGCCCAGGACTTTCTTGAGTCCACGGCGGCTTAATTGAAACGGCCTAGCTGACCAAGTGAACCCGGTGCCTTTAGCTTTTCGAACCTAGCTTTTCGAATCAGGCTTAGAGCACCGGGTTATTTTTAGGAGTGGTAATGATGAGCGAGTCAGTTCAAAACAAACATGTGCCGCAGATAAAAATTCCAGCCACCTATATGCGCGGCGGCACCAGTAAGGGCGTATTTTTTAAGCTCAACGATCTACCTGAAGCGGCCCAGCAGCCGGGCGTGGCGCGGGATCAGTTGCTACTGCGTGTCATCGGTAGCCCCGACCCTTACGAAAAGCAGATTGATGGTATGGGGGGCGCCACTTCAAGTACCAGCAAGACGGTGATTCTGTCTGAAAGTGAATCGGCAGAACACGATGTGGATTACCTGTTCGGTCAGGTCTCCATCGACAAGCCCTATGTGGATTGGAGCGGTAACTGCGGCAACCTCTCCGCGGCGGTCGGCCCTTTTGCGATTAGCAATGGTCTTGTTGACCCTGCACGTATTCCTGAAAACGGGGTGGCCGAGGTACGCATTTGGCAGGTGAATATACAGAAAACCATCGTCTCACGGGTGCCTATCGTCAATGGCGAAGTGCAGGAAACTGGCGATTTTGAGCTGGATGGCGTGACCTTTCCTGCTGCCGAGATTCCGGTGGCCTTTATGGATCCGGCCGATGGCGAGGGAGCCATTTTTCCCACCGGTAATCTCATTGATCAGCTTGATGTGCCAGGCGTGGGGATATTGAAAGCAACCTTGATTAATGCCGGTATTCCCACCGTGTTTATTAACGCCGCCGACATTGGCTATACCGGCGCCGAGCTGCAGGATGCCATCAATGGTGACAGCCGGGCGCTTGAGATGTTTGAAACTATCCGTGCCCATGGTGCTGTGCGCATGGGGCTAATCAGTGATGTCAGCGAAGCGGGTAAACGACAGCACACGCCCAAAGTGGCTTTCGTAGCGCCGTCGGCGGATTACGTATCATCGAGCGGTAAAAACGTACTGGCGACGGATATCGACCTGCTGGTGCGAGCGCTCTCCATGGGCAAGCTGCACCACGCCATGATGGGCACCGCCGCCGTTGCCATTGCTGCGGCGGCGGCCATTGAAGGCACATTAGTGAACCTGGCCGCCGGTGGCGGTAAACGAAACGAGGTCACCTTCGGGCATCCTTCCGGCAGCCTGCGGGTGGGAGCTGAGGCAAGCCTGGTGGAAGGGCGTTGGCATATCGAACAGGCACTGATGAGCCGCAGCGCGCGGGTGTTGATGGAAGGATTTGTGAGAATTCCTGGTGACAGCTTTTAGGACGCATTCCTTGGGCCATACTGAGTAGGTGATTCAACAGTAGGAGATAGATCCATGTCTGCCACATCCGAAGCCAATGAGCGGCCCGATTACGACCCCGAGCTACAGGCTATTGCCGATTACGTACTCAATTATCAGGTGGCGTCCGATGAGGCATTGGAAACCGCTCGCTACTGCTTAATGGATACGCTTGGCTGCGGGCTGTTGGCGCTGCGTTTTCCAGAGTGCACAAAGCACTTAGGCCCGATAGTGGAGGGCACGGTAGTACCGTTTGGGTCGCGGATACCGGGCACCTCGCTTCGCCTTGACCCGGTTAAGGCGGCGTGGGATATCGGCTGTATCATTCGCTGGTTGGATTATAACGACACTTGGCTTGCCGCCGAGTGGGGGCACCCTTCCGACAATCTTGGCGCGATACTCGCCGTTGCTGACCACCTTTCCCAGCAGCGGGTTGCACAAGGCGACGCTGCGCTTGCGATGCGCGATGTGCTCAACGCCATGATTATGGCCCATGAGATTCAGGGCGTGCTGGCGCTGGAGAATAGCTTCAATCGGGTTGGCCTCGATCACGTGGTGCTGGTGAAGGTCGCCTCTACAGCGGTGGCCGCCAAGCTGTTGGGCGCCAATCGTGAACAGTTGCTCTCGGCGCTTTCACACGCCTGGGTGGATGGTCAGAGCCTGCGCACCTATCGTCATGCGCCAAATGCTGGTTCACGTAAAAGCTGGGCCGCAGGGGACGCCACCTCACGGGGCGTGCGCTTAGCGGATATCGCCCTGCGCGGTGAAATGGGTATTCCCAGCGCGCTCTCGGCGCCCCAATGGGGCTTCTACGATGTGCTGTTCAGTCATGCCAACAAAGATTTGAGCCTCAAACCGGAAGCTGACCGCCGCCTACGCTTTCAGCGGGAGTTTGGCAGCTACGTGATGGAGAACATTCTGTTTAAGATCTCCTTCCCCGCTGAGTTTCACGCTCAAACCGCCTGTGAAGCCGCCGTGACGCTCCATCCGCAGGTGAAAGACCGCTTGGCCGATATCGAGAAAATCGTGCTCACCACCCACGATTCGGCTATTCGGATTATTTCCAAAACCGGCGCACTCGCCAATCCGGCGGATCGTGACCACTGCCTGCAATACATGACAGCGGTGCCGCTTATCTTTGGTGCGCTTACCGCCGAGCACTATGAAGACAGCTTTCATGCAGCTCATCCGCTAATAGATGAGCTGCGTAATAAAATGGTGGTAGAAGAAAACGCCGAGTATTCGGCGGATTACCACGACCCTGAGAAGCGCTCTATCGCTAATGCAGTGCAGGTGTTTTTTAGCGATGGGAGTGCGACCGATAAAGTGACAGTGGAGTATCCGGTCGGCCACCGACGTCGTCGGGAAGAGGGGATGCCGCTATTGGTTGAAAAGTTTGAGCGCAATCTGGCAACTCGCTTTCCGACAAGTCGTTGCCAAAAAATCGCCGAGCTGTGCAGCCATCAAACAACACTTGAAGCGATGCCGGTACACAAATTTATGGATATGTGGATGATTTAACGTGCGCTATTCACAGTGCCCGGTGCTTATACACACCGGGCACTGTGGTGTTAACGAGCGACATGCTCTCCAATGAGGCTATTCAAATGTCACTTGATCGCGCATGCGGTCAACGGTGGCAGGCCCAATGCCGCTGACGCGCTCAAGATCTGCAGCGCTTTCAAAGACGCCATTGGTTTCGCGCTCTTCAATGATCGCGTCGGCTCGGCTGGGGCCGATCCCTGGTAGTTCGGCCAGCAGTTCAGCATCGGCAGTATTGACGTTAATCGGGGCTACATCTTGTGCCAGCACGCCACTGGAAAGCCCTAAGCTAATGCTAAACAGTAGTGCGGCCAGCATTCCTTTAAGTGTCATTTTCATATGCAATGATCCTTTTAATAGCGTTGGTTTTTTGTGTTTACACATGCGACGTCGTGTAGAGGTTTCTACCTGTGCCCGCGTTATCAGTGGGCAAGATAAACGCCGCTGCACTTGTTAACTTAGCCTTATTTAAAGCGTGTTTATGTCAGCGATATATGACAGCAGTTGTAAGATTTTAGCTATGGATATATGGCAAATGGCTTACATGATGAGGGCGCGAGGAGTAGGGAGAGGCTGATATAATGGTCAAAAACGTACTTGGAGTAACGTTGTGGTCACCGATTCCCCGATTATTATTGCCCTTGATTACCCGTCGCTAGACGCCGCGCTGTGCATGGCTGATCAGTTGGATCCCACCCGATGCCGTGTGAAAGTGGGTAAAGAACTGTTCACCCGTAGCGGCCCGGCAGTGCTTGAGGCGCTGCATGGGCGCGGGTTTGAGGTGTTTTTGGATCTTAAATTCCACGATATTCCCAATACCGTTGCCAGCGCTGTGCAGGCGGCGGCGGAGCAGGGCGTGTGGATGGTCAACGTACATGCCAGCGGTGGGCGGCGGATGATGGAGGCGGCCGTGCAACGCCTGGATCAGAATGCCTTAACGACCCATCTAATCGCCGTTACCGTATTGACCAGTATGCAGACCGATGATTTGGCAGAGCTGGGGATCAAGACTCCACTGGCAGAACACGTGGAGCACTTAGCGCTCCTGGCCAAGCAGAGTGGTTTGCAAGGGGTGGTCTGCTCGGCCCAGGAGTCTGCGCGAATCAAAACGCTATGCGGTGAGTCGTTCTTGAAAGTGACCCCTGGTATTAGGCCAAGTTTTGCAGTCGCTAATGACCAACAGCGGACGATGGGCCCCAATGAGGCTATGGCAGCGGGAAGCAGCCACCTGGTCATTGGTCGCCCCGTTACTCAGGCTGACGACCCCATGGTAGCGCTTGAGGCGATTGAGGCGGAGCTAGAGGGGCACTAAATATTTCTGCATACCTTAGCTTTGTGAGCACTATTCGCCCTCCACGCCAATGACCGGCTTAATCGTGCCCCAGAAGCGGCAACTGGGGCACTGCCACTGTAACGCGTCGCTAGCAAAGCCGCAGCGCTGGCAGCGATGACGCGTGCGGTTAAGCAGCAGCGCATCGGTATGATGTTTTAGTAACAGTAGGCGCGTATCCGGGGAAGGTTTTCCACTAAGGCGCTGGCTTTCAATATACAGATCGATCAAATAATCCAGCCCGCCTAAACTCGGCACGGCGCGCAATCGCTCACCAATCAACTCAATCGCTTTGTCGACGCCGTCACGCTGATGAACGAGCTGACCTAGGGCAATAATGGTACTGGTGTAAGGCGCTAGCTCAAGCAGGCGATAGAGGTGCGCTTCGTAGCCGGTGTCATCATTATTGCGCATATAGGCGTGCTTAAGGGCAGGCAGCATGGTGGGGATATGCGCTATCTCCTGGCCGGGGATGTTGTCTAATCGCTCAATAGCGCGGGCATAGTGCCCGTTGTCCATCTCTAGTTCGGCCAGCATCAGGGTGGCGCGAACGCATTTCTCATCCAGCTGCAGGGCTTTTTTGAGATGCTTTTTCGCCAGAGGTCGACTGGCTTCACTAATTTCTTCCAGTGCCAGCTCGCATAGCCAGTGCGCCGCGGGGCGACGCATCTTAGGATACTGTTTAAGCAGCGGCTGAATAACGTCAAGGGCTTGCTGCCACGCTTTTTCACGCTCTAATAAGTCGACGAGCAGCTGTTTGGCAGCATAGCGGTGATCATCATCACCGCTATGCTCCAGCAGGGTATTGAGTAGCCGCTGGGCGCGGTCATGAACACCAAGCGCCATAAAATCCCGAGCAAGTTCAAGCTGGATCTGTTCGTTGGTGTGCTGCGAAAGGGCAGGGCGAGCCAATAGGTTTTGGTGAATGCTAACGGCTTTGTCGGCCTCTCCGCGGGCGCGAAACAGCTTGCCGAGGGCGATATGGGTGTGAACCGTGTCACTGTTGACCGCTAGCACGTTGATAAAAGTATTGATCGCTTCGTCGGGCTGCTCATTAAGCAGGTAATTAAGCCCGACGAAGTAGTCCCGGGAGAGGCCTTGAGAAGAGGCCGCAGGCGGATGGGTGCGATGTCGGCGGCGTAAGGCTTGGCGATAACCTAACCCGTAACCAATGGCAATGGCGACCAACAGTACGCTTAGCAGCGCGACATCCAGCATTTATGCCAGTTCCTTAAACTCCTGGGTGCGTAGGCTATCGAGCTCTTTACGCTGCTGCTTATTCTGGCGCTGGCTGCGGGCCAGGGTGGCTTTTAACCGCACGTAGACACCTAGCATGGCGAGCATGCCGAGTATGACGCCAAACACCAGGGTCGCGAGTAGCCAAACCGAGAGTGATACCGCTGGCAGCTCCAGCCAGATAAGGTTTAAGGCAATGGTTTGCTGATTATTAACGGCAAACAGAATACCTACCAGCACTACTATCAGCAAAATAACGGCTAAAATCAGCCCTTTGATCCAACGCATGTGAGTTTCCTAGTCTGTGACGTTCACGGTAGCGCTATTGTGTACGACTCAAGCGGCGACGTCATCCCACAGAAATTAATAGTCGCGTTTTAGTAGCCTAGTGCTCGACTAGCGTCTACCTGCTCGCGTAGCTCCTTGCCAGGCTTGAAGTGCGGCACATACTTACCTTCCAGATCGACTGCATCGCCTGTTTTTGGATTGCGCCCTACCCGCGGCTCCCGATAGTGCAGTGAAAAGCTGCCGAAACCACGAATTTCAACGCGACCGCCGCTAGCTAGAGAATCCGTCATGTCGTCCAGGATAATACGCACCGCCGTTTCAACATCTTTGGCGGATAACTCCGGCTGACGCATCGCAATTTGTTCGATTAATTCAGATTTAGTCATCGGTTGGCTCCCTGCGAACATTGAAGGCCGTGACGCGCTCTCGACCTCGCTAACATCAAATTCAGCATACTGCGCAATTCAGTATAAAACAATTCAGATAAAACAAGGTTCTACACTCTTTAATAGCATAGGCGATGGAGGGCGCTGGCGCGACCCCACAGCTTAGGTATACTGGCCTTTCATTTATATAACTGGAGCGGCTGACGTTGAACGACGATAATTCCCCAGCAGCCATTTTGCGCAAACGGCTTTACTGGCACTCCCGGCGCGGTATGTGGGAGCTTGACCTGCTGCTTATTCCATTTCTTGAACAGCGTTTTGACCATCTTAGCGAAGCGGATCAACTGGCCTACCAGCAGCTCATTGAAGGCGAGGATCAGGATCTTTTTGTCTGGCTGATGCACCGAGAGTGGCCCGAGGAGCCTAGCCAGCGGCGTATCGTACAAATGATCGTTGAACATGCTGAAACCACCGATAATTCTGCCTATCGTACCCTCTAAGTATTGGCTACTAGCCCAATGTGGATTGTTGATCGGCATTGTGGCGCTGAGCTATTGGGTAGGGGGCATGCCAGCGGCGGTGGCGATAACGGTGTTAGGCGTTGTCCTTGGATGGCGCGGCTATCTTCGTCAACCCAAAGGCGTGCTCTCGCTGACGTCGACGGCGCCACAAGTTCAAGGTCGTTGGCTGCGCGAGTCGCAGCCTGAAGAGGGGGCTCTCACGCGAAATGAGGCTCTGGGCGATACGGATCGAGTACGCTGTGACTATCTAGGGCCCTGGTTAATAGGGCTTTATGTGGGTAAGCAGCGGGTTTGGCTCTGGCCTGATAGCGCGCCTCAACAAAGCTTGCGTGAGGCGCGCAAGCTCTTTCATCGTCCGGGCCGCTAGCGGTTTGTTGCTAACGCGTCTGTTAAGTCGTTCATCGCAAGCGAAGAAGCAACGGCTTCAGGCTGCCGGCTAGGCCAGTCGGTGGAGTAATGCAGTCCGCGTGACTCATGCCGCTGCTGAGCGGCGAGAACAGTCAATAGTGCTAACTGTAGGGTCTGGTGCAGGCGTTTGCCTTCCGGGGCTGTTAGGGCTCCCTGAATCTCTTCCACGCTGTTTAGCAGTGACTTCAAGTGCGTCAGGGCAGTACTTAGCCCGGTGGCGCTGCGCACAATGGAGACATGCTGGCTCATGGTGGTGCGCATTTGTTGGCGTATATCGCTGAGTACTGCCTTGGGTAAGACAGTCGCCGCAGCCTGCGCCGGGGGCTGAAATCCGCTACCGCTGGTCGTTTGGCCGTGCTGTTCCACGTCGGCTAACAGCGCTTGTGCACAGCTGCGGGCAAATACCAAGCACTCTAACAGCGAGTTGCTGGCCATACGGTTGGCGCCATGAAGCCCCGTGCAGGCGGTTTCACCGATGGCATAGAGGTTGGCAACGTTCGTGGCGCCTTGCAAGTCGGTGGCGACACCGCCGCAGCTATAATGGGCGGCAGGCACCACGGGGATAGCCTGCTGGGTGATATCAATCCCCCGGCAGGCACAGTGCGCCAGAATAGTGGGGAAGTGGTGGCGAATTGCCTTTTCACCTAAATGGCGAATATCCAACCACACGTGGCCCAGAGTGCTGCGCTGTATTTCTGCATCAATGGCGCGGGCGACGACATCCCGCGGGGCTAGCTCCGCGCGCTTATCCAGCGCCAGCATGAAACGCTCTCCCGCCTCATTGAGCAGATGCCCGCCTTCACCACGAACCGCCTCACTTATCAAAAACGCCGGGCCTTCGGGGTCAAACAGGCAGGTTGGATGAAACTGTTGAAACTCTAGATTCATTAACCGAGCACCCAGCTCAGCAGCCATCATCATGCCTTCGCCGCTACTAGGAGCGGGCGTAGTGGTGTGGCGGTAAAGGCCGCTTGCGCCGCCAGTGGCCAATACAGTATGGCGCGCAGTGAGCGAGTGCCACTGGTGGTTGGCATCGCTGCCATAGGCGCCGCGGCAGGCACCTTGGGGATCTTGTAGCAGGCCAACCACCGTTAGATCGTTGCGCTGGGTGATGTTGGGGTGCTGCGCTACTTTGTCTACCAGCGTATCCACCACGGCACGGCCGGTGGCGTCGTCAGCATGTATGATCCGCCGTGCGTTGTGGCCGCCTTCTCGGGTTAGATGATATGGGTAGCGTGCGGCAGGGTCGTGCTCGGGTGTAAAGGGAACACCCTTATCAATCAGCCACTGAATAGCAGCGGGCCCATGGGTAACGGTAAAGCGAACGGCCTCGATATCGCATAGCCCATCGCCAGCCACCAAGGTGTCATTGATATGCGCGTCAAGGTCGTCATCCGGCGAGAGCACGGCCGCAATGCCGCCTTGAGCCCAGCGGCTGGCGCCTTGATCATCTTGTGCAGGGCGAACCAGCGTCACGGACCTGTGGTCAGCCACTTCCAAGGCAAGGGTGAGCCCAGCGACGCCGCCGCCAATGATAAGTACATCGGATGTTGGCGTGCTCATGGTGCCCGCTCCCCCTTGATACTGACCGAAATATTGCAAACCCTAAACGTCACTAGCTTCGTCGCGCGCGAAAAGTTAGAAGGCAGGCATCATAGCGCGGCGATTAGCGTTTAGCGATGCTTCGGCTTAAGAAATGAGTGATATTCGGGGAGACAATTGCGCGATGTTCGAGTACGCGAATAGGCGCGGTAAAAGGCCGCGTAAAGAAAACCGATACAGGAAATAAATGACTGAAGAAGAAAAGCTGGAGGGGAAGTAAAACAACAGAAATGGTGCCCGGAGCCGGACTTGAACCGGCACGGGGTTGCCCCCGAGAGATTTTAAGTCTCTTGCGTCTACCGATTTCGCCATCCGGGCTATACATCACAAAAAGATCACATCGCAATGCTGTTTCGTTCTACTTAAAACACCATTGCTACACAAAGATGGAGGCTGGAGTCGGAATCGAACCGGCGTACACGGAGTTGCAGTCCGCTGCATAACCACTCTGCCATCCAGCCTCAAAAGTCGTTGGAGCGGGAAAGGAGATTCGAACTCCCGACCCTCGCCTTGGCAAGGCGATGCTCTACCACTGAGCTATTCCCGCTCGACTCGAGGGCGAATTATACGGATCGCCACCGCGTTGTCAATCAATGAATTAGCGTGTGTTCCTTATTTACTTATCAGCAGCTTACATGGAGCGGCTAAGATGCGGCCAGGCGGCTTTTAGGTACTGAATCATCGACCACAGCGTTAGGATAGCGGCGGTATATAGTACTACAACGCCTAACAGCGCAAATTCGTGCGTCGGTGGAAGCGCCAGCAAGATCAGCAGTGACACCATTTGCAGAGTGGTTTTAAGCTTGCCTATCCAAGAAACCGCCACCATGCCGCGTTTGCCCATTTCAGCCATCCACTCACGCAGCGCCGAAATGACAATTTCCCGGCCGATAATCACCAGCGCAGGGAGCGTCAGCACCAGGGTGTCGTAACGCTCGATCAATAGCGCTAGGGCGACGACCACCATGAGTTTGTCAGCCACTGGGTCTAAAAAAGCGCCAAAAGGCGTTGACTGATTCCAGCGTCGCGCTAAATAGCCATCCAGCCAGTCGGTAATGGAGGCCAGACCAAATAGACCGGCCGCCACGGGCATGCTCCAACTGAAGGGTAGATAAAACAGCACCACTAGCAGCGGAATAAAGGCGATTCTCGCCAGTGTCAGTATGTTGGGTATATTCATCGCAGAGAGCGATCCTTGCCGGAAAATCAGAGGATTCGAAGTGTCTGGCCTCATTCTATCCCCCTTGGCCGATGGCATCCATGCCAAACGGGCGTTTATCCGTTGAGTGCTCGGTAAATACTCTCGGCTAACGACGCATTAATGCCCGGTACGCGAGCGAGTTCATCGCGGCTGGCCTTTTGCACGCCCTGCAGGCCGCCGAAAAAGCGCAGTAATTCCCGTCGACGTTTGGGGCCAATGCCGGGGATATCTTGTAGGGTTGAAGTGCGTCGCGCTTTATCGCGCTGAGCGCGGTGGCCAGCAATGGCAAAACGGTGTGATTCATCACGAATATGCTGGATCAAGTGTAGGGCGGGGGAGGCAGGGTCCAAATCTAGCGGATTGTCCGCTGTTTCCACAAACAGGCTTTCAAGCCCCGCCTTGCGCGTGGTGCCTTTGGCGACACCCAATAGAATGATGTTGACGATGTCGAGTTCTTTAAACACCTCGCGGGCCATATTGAGCTGGCCCTTGCCACCGTCGACGATCAGGATGTCAGGGGCGACTGCTTCACCGCTTTTCACGCGCTTAAGGCGTCGGGTTAGGGCCTGCTGCATGGCAGCGTAGTCATCACCGGCGGCTACCCCTTCAATGCGGAAATGGCGGTAATCGCTTTTGCGTGGGCCTTGGTGATCAAACACCACGCAGGAGGCAACGGTCGCCTCGCCGTGGCTATGGCTGATGTCGAAACACTCCAGGCGTTGCGGTGTGTCCGCTAAGCCCAGCGCTTTCTGCAGGGCGGTAAAGCGTTGAGTGAGCTGGGTTTGGTTGGCCAGTTGAGAGGCTAGCTGCTGCTCAGCGTTGGTAATGGCGAGCTGTTGCCACTGGGCGCGGTGGCCGCGCACTTGGCTGGTAACGCGAATGCGCTTGCCCGCCTGTTGGGTCAGCGCTTCGGCAATCAGCTCGCTGTCGTCTAACGGGTGGCTGGTAATCACTTCGCTGGGCACGTTGTGCGGTTGACCGAAATAGTATTGGCTGACTACTTCGGTGAGCAGCGTTTCAAGCGGTAGATCCAGATCGTTTTTCGGCGTGTGATGACGCGCCCCCAGCAGGCGACCATCGCGCACGCTCAACACCGAAACGCCCAGTGCACCGGGGCGCTGGGCGAGGGCGAAAATATCCGCATCACCGCCGCCGGTGTCGACAAACTGGCGTTGCTGAAGCTGGCGCAGTTGCTGAACCTGGTCGCGAAGACGGGCGGCCTCCTCGAAGTTGAGTGCCTGGCTGGCCTTTTCCATCGTCTCCATCAGTTCTTGAGTAACACTCTCACTTTTGCCTTCCAGGCACATCACTGCGTGTTCGAGGTCGCGCCGGTAGTCTTCGGCGGAGATATAGTCGACGCAGGGAGCGCTACAGCGATGAATCTGATACTGCAAGCAGGGGCGTGAGCGATGGGCAAAGACGCTGTCCTCGCAGTTGCGAATATGAAATATCTTTTGCATCAGCGCCAAGCTTTCACGCACGGCTCCGCTGCTAGGGTAGGGGCCTAGGTAGCGACCATCGTCGCTGCGCTGACGGGCGCGCTTATACTCAAGTGCCGGGTAAGGATGGCGGTCGGTAACAAAGACAAACGGGTAGGACTTATCGTCGCGCAGTAAAATGTTATAAGGCGGACGCAATTGTTTGATCAGCGTCTGTTCGAGCAGAAGGGCTTCAGTTTCCGTGCGGGTGACGGTGACCTGAACGTCGGCGATACGCCCCACCATGGCCTGGGTTTTGGTATTCAGTTGACCACGGAAATAGCTGGCTAGGCGTGCCTTTAAGCGCTTGGCTTTGCCCACATAGAGCGTATTGCTTTGCTCGTCGAGCATGCGGTAAACCCCTGGCGAGGAGCTTACCGAGCTCAAGAACTGTTTTGAATCAAAGGTCATATTAGCGTGTCGGTACCCGATAACAGCAGGGAAGATAGGGGTTATATTTGGGTGGCGTCAAACCCCTCGACCAGCCCGTGACGGAGCGCTAAGTGAGTAAGCTCGACGTCGGTGGCAACCTGTAGTTTATCAAAGAGTCGGTAACGATAGGTGTTTACCGTTTTAGGGCTTAAGTGCAGGCGATCGGAGATATCTTGCACTCGCTGGCAGTTAACGATCATCAGGGCAATCTGTAGCTCACGGTGGGAGAGGTGGCTAAACGGATTATCTTCCTCGGTGAAGTGCGAAAGCGCCAGGCGTTGGGCAATTTCCTGACTGACATAGCGGCGGCCATGAAACACTTGGCGAATGGCATCGGTCATCTCTATCGCATCTGCACCTTTGCTTAAAAAGCCTGAAGCACCTGCTTCAAGCATGCGGCGCAGCACGCTGTCTTCCATATGCGCGGTCAAGATCAAGACCTTCACGTCTTCCATGTTGCGGTGAATGCGTCGAGTGGCTTCGAGCCCGCCTATGCCCGGCATGCGAATATCCATCAACACGATGTCGGGTTTTAAATGGCGACACTGTGTTACTGCACTTTCGCCATCGTCGACCTCGCCCACAATTTTAATGTCACACTCTTCATTTAGCAGGTGAGCAATGCTAGTTCTTACTAGGTGATGATCATCGGCGATAAGTACACTGATCAATGGACAGGCTCCTGCTTGGAAACATCATGGACTCAGGCGTTGGCCTTGGACACTACTCTATCTTGTTAACTATATGTGCATATAGAGTGCCACAGCTAACGACAAAGGAGAATTAGTTGTCCGCTGCTGATGTAAAAACTTGACCGCGGTAAATGTTCACCGTAGTATCCGCCTCGCTGTTGGAAAGACAGCACGTGGGGCCTTAGCTCAGCTGGGAGAGCGCAACACTGGCAGTGTTGAGGTCAGCGGTTCGATCCCGCTAGGCTCCACCAACAAAAATTTCACCCAATATTAGAAAAAAGCCTCGTTGTTTAAACGAGGCTTTTTTTGTTTGCAGTAAATCGTTTATTCAGTGACCTTACCCAGAAGCAAAAACTCGATCAACGCTTTTTGTGCATGCAGGCGGTTGCCTGCTTCCTGCCAAACCACGGCACGTGGGTCGTCGAGCAGCGTGTGGCTGATCTCTTCTCCGCGATGGGCAGGCAGGCAGTGCAGGAAGAGGACGTCTTGGTCTGCCTGATCGAGCATGGCTTCAGTAACTTGGAAACCTGCGAAGTCGGCTTCACGTTTCGCCTGCTCCTCCTCTTGGCCCATGGAGGCCCAAACGTCGGTGGTGATCAGGTCGACGTGCTTTACCGCTTCCTGAGGGTCGTGCAGCAGCGTTACTTGATCGCCAGCGGCCGCCATAATATCGGCTCGGGGCTCGTAGCCTTTCGGGCAGCAAATGCGCAGATGGAAACCGAATTGGCGAGCGGCATTGATCCAGGAGTGGCACATGTTGTTACCATCACCAATCCACACTGCTGTGCGTCCCTTTACGCTGCCGCGTAGCTCAGTCCAGGTCATCACGTCGGCAAGTAGCTGGCAGGGGTGGTAGTCATCGCTTAAGGCGTTAATCACCGGTACGCTGCTGGCGCTGGCGTAGGTTTCCAGCCCAGCGTGGGAGAAGGTGCGAATCATCACCGCATCGACCATTTCAGACAGTACGCGAGCGGTGTCTTCAATTGGTTCGCCACGACCCAGCTGAGTATCGCGGGGGGAGAGAAAGAGTGCATGGCCGCCAAACTGTGCCATTCCCGTTTCAAACGAAACCCGTGTACGCGTCGATGATTTTTCAAAGATCATCGCCAGGGTACGGTTGGGGAAGGGTGTGTAAACAGGACCTTGGGCTTTTAGATTAGTTTTGATCGTAATGGCACGCTGGATCAAATAGTCCAGCTCATCTGGGGTCAAATCTAGCAAGGTCAGGAAATGGCGTGTCGCCATAAGGGCTTCTCTCCGCGCAAAAACACTATCCTAGCTATGCTGCAGGGGATGCGCAACGCGAACGGCATGCGTAGAATGCCATATACACGTTAAAGCCGAGCGCTCTACTCAGGTACTATTCTAAGTACGATTTCTTAAGTACTAGTCTCAAGTACCCATTACAAGGGCTAGGTTTTAGAATCAGGTTCAAGGGCTAAGCCTAGTAGATGAGTGAGAGGGCATCGGTCATCAATAAGCGAGGAAATAGTATGAGCACAACTGCCGAAAACATTCAGCGTCAAATTAGCGAAAATCCGATCCTGATTTACATGAAAGGTTCGCCCCAACTGCCTCAGTGTGGGTTTTCTGCCCAGACCGTCCAAGCGCTTATGAGCTGTGGCGAGCGTTTTGCGTTCGTTAACGTTCTGGATAATCCGGATATTCGCGCCGAGCTGCCCAAAATTGCTAACTGGCCGACCTTCCCACAACTGTGGGTAGAAGGCGAGCTGGTGGGTGGTTGCGACATCGTGGTTGAGATGCATCAAAGTGGCGAGCTGGAAAAGCTAGTAAAAGCCGCTGCTGAGCGTGCTGGTGCGGCGGAAGGTGGTGATAACGCCTAGGCGTTGTCTAAAATAGCCCGCTTTATTCAGGCGGTTGGCGGGCTGCGGTGCAACCGTTAGAATGGCGTTTGTTCTCGCATCGTCTTTGTTATGCATCGTGGCCTTTGCCCCGCGCTGGCTATAGCGTGGGGCAAGTCAGCCCGCCGAAGGAAGTACAGCTTCATGAGTTATCAGGTTCTGGCCCGTAAGTGGCGGCCTCGCACATTCCACGAACTCGTGGGCCAGGCCCATGTTCAACGCGCCTTGGTCAATGCCCTGGATCAGGGTCGTTTGCATCATGCCTACCTGTTTACGGGGACTCGCGGTGTGGGCAAAACCACCTTGGCGCGTATTCTTGCCAAGTGTTTGAACTGCACGGCTGACGGACGTGGTGATGAGGGCATTACCTCTACACCGTGTGGGCAGTGCGATAGCTGTCAGGCAATTGATGAAGGGCGCTTTGTTGATCTTATTGAGGTCGATGCGGCGTCAAGAACCAAAGTAGAAGATACCCGGGAACTGCTGGACAATGTCCAGTATGCGCCTACCCAAGGGCGTTATAAGGTGTACCTGATCGATGAGGTGCACATGCTTTCCACCAGCAGTTTCAATGCGCTGCTGAAAACGCTGGAAGAGCCTCCCCCTCACGTTAAATTTCTGTTGGCGACCACCGACCCGCAAAAACTGCCGCCGACGGTACTTTCACGCTGTCTTCAATTTACCCTCAAACATATGCCACCAGAGCGCGTGGTGGAGCATCTCACCTATGTGTTGGGTGAAGAGGGCGTCGCTTTTGATGAAAGCGCCTTGTGGCTATTGGGTAAGGCGGCGGAAGGCTCAATGCGCGATGCCATGAGCCTCACCGACCAGGCTATTGCGTTTGGCCAGGGGGCCGTTCGCCATGCGGATGTGGCCGCCATGCTGGGTACCTTGGATCATCGCCATATTCTTGGGCTGGCAGAGTCTCTGGCCGATGTGGATGTACAGCGCCTGCTCTCCGAAGTGGCCGAATTAGCCGAGCAAGGCCCGGACTTTGCCGCGGTGTTGGATGAGCTATCGAGCATACTGCACCGCTTGGCAGTGGCGCAGATGGTGCCGGATGCCGTGGATAACAGCCATGGTGATCGTGACGTTATCCTGCAGCTAGCAAGCCGCTTCACTGCTGAAGACATTCAGCTCTATTACCAAATTGGTATTCAGGGGCGTGGGGACATGGTGCACGCTCCTGATCTGCGCAGCGCGTTAGAGATGACGTTGCTGCGTATGTTGGCATTTCGCCCTCAGGGTGTACCGAAACCGCCGCGTACCCCGCTACCGCTTCGCCGCGAGCCTTCTCAATCGGCAGCGACCGAAACGAGTGCTCAAGTGGCAGGGGCAGAGGCGCCATCACCGGCGCCACAGCCCTCGCCAGCAGCTGATGCAAAGCCAGACGTTCATTCCACACCAGATGCTCAGCCTGAAACGCCATTAGAGCCAAGCCCTGAGCAGACAGCGCCTGCCGCTGAAGAGGAGCCTCCGCTGCAAGAGCCACCGCCTTGGGCAGTCGAGGCGGATACGCAAGCGGCTGAGGTGGAAGCTCCCCAGCAAGCCGCTGAGCCAGAGGCTATGTCTGAATCAGAACTTGTTACTGAGCCCAAGCCTGTTACTGAGCCAGTGCCAGCCTCAGCGCCTTCACCCGATGCCGAGCCACAAACGGTGGAGCCCTCAACGGCTGCAGCGCCAGAAGCTGAACCAGAGGTCGTTCCAGAAGCCCTGTCAGAAACCCTGCCAGAAGCCTTTCCAGAAAGCCGGCCGGACATTCAGTCCGGCAAGCTGGATAATGCGCAGTGGTTGCAGTGCTTTGATTCTCTTGGCTTGGGCGGCTTAACCCGTAACTTGGCGGGCAACTGTCTGGTCGAGAGTGACGACGGTACGCTGCTGACGCTGCGCCTCGACCCCAGCCAAGAGGCCATGCAGGCGGAAGTGCATCAAACCCGCATTGAGCGGGCGCTAAAAGAGCAGGGTATGCCAAGGCGAATAGCGTTTTACGTTGCCGAGTTGTCTAATAGCCTTGAGACGCCACGGCAGCGCGAAGAGCGTCTTAATAAAGAGCGTCATGCCCAGGCGGTTGATCTACTCAATCACGACCCCCATGTACAAAAGTTACAGCAGGCGTTTGGGGCAAAGCTGATAGAATCCAGCGTAAAGCCTGCCGACGCTATGCGCTAAGCTCATTTTCTAGACGCGTGATAGAAACACTCGTTTTAGCTATACCTTTTAACTACGTATGTTGGAGATCAGACCATGCTTAAAGGTGGAATGGGCAACTTAATGAAGCAAGCCCAAGAGATGCAGGAAAAAATGCAGCAAGCCCAGGAAGAGGTCGCCAAAGCCGAAGTCCAGGGTGAGGCGGGTGCCGGTATGGTCAAGGTCACCATGAACGGTCGTCATGACGTTTCAAACGTGACCATTGACCCCAGCGTCATGGAAGAGGACAAAGAGTTGCTGGAAGATTTGCTAGCCGCGGCGGTCAATGACGCAGTGCGCAAATTGGAAGTCAGTTCTAAACAGAAAATGGAAGAAGCGACGGCAGGTTTGAACCTTCCGCCCGGCTTTAAGATGCCGTTCTAAGCAATGCGTTTTTCTCCTCTCGTTGAGCAGTTAATGGATGCGTTTCGCGTATTGCCAGGCGTTGGGCCCAAAACGGCTCAGCGCATGGCGATGCATTTGCTGGAGCGTGAGCGTCCTGGAGGGCAGCGTCTGGCGGCGGTTATTCAACAAGCGATCGATGAAGTTGGATACTGCCAGCGTTGCCGCACGCTCACTGAAGCAGATATCTGCATGCTATGTGAAAGCCCGCGGCGCGATGATGCACTACTTTGCGTGGTGGAGTCGCCTGCCGATCAATTGGCGATTGAAGAAGCCGGTGGTTTTAAGGGGCGCTATTTTGTGCTCCACGGGCACCTTTCGCCGCTAGATGGCGTGGGGCCTGAGTCGATCGGTTTAGACTTACTGGAAGCGCGTGTTGCAGAAGGGCTCATCGAAGAGGTGGTGTTGGCGACTAACCCCACTATCGAAGGTGAAGCGACCGCCCATTATATTGCTTCGCTACTAGCAGAACACGGTGTCAAACTCTCGCGGCTTGCCTATGGCGTTCCCATGGGTGGAGAGCTGGAGTACGTAGATGGCGGCACTTTGAGCCGTGCATTTAATGGTCGCCTGCCGTTTGCCAGTGAATAAGCCTACCTAAAACGCAAATGCTTTAGTATTTGCGCCAACCTGGAAGAATGCTTTTGTCCTCTCTGACCCCCTCTTATCAATGGCTTGATACTCCAGAGGCGCTCGATGCAGCGTGTGAGCAAGTAGCCGATGCTTCTGTAATTGCTCTGGATACCGAGTTTTTCCGAGAGAACACGTTCTTTCCAGTGCCGGCGTTGGTTCAATTCACCGCGGGGGAAGAGGCTTATCTGATTGATCCGGTAGCCGTCCCGTGTACTGATAAATTCCGAGCCCTGCTGCAAAATAGTGCTATCAAGTTACTGCACGCCTGCAGCGAAGATCTAGAAGTCTTCCAGCACTGGGCAGGTGTATTGCCGGAACCGTTAATCGATACTCAGGTAGTACAAGGATTTTTAGGCGAAAATCCTGGAATGGGGTATCAAAAGCTGGTCGAATTTTGGGTCGGCGAAACCCTGCCTAAGGAAGAGACCCGCTCAAACTGGCTATTACGCCCGCTGTCGCCTGCGCAGTGCCAGTACGCTGCTCTGGATGTGATCTATTTGTTAAAAGTCTGGACGCTCCAGGCTGAAAAACTCGCCATGTTGGGGCGGCGTGAATGGGTAGACGCTGAGTGTGCTAGCTTAATTGAACAGGCGGGCCGCAGCGTCGATAACGACCAGCAGTGGTATACCCGTCAACGCCAATTGTGGCGCTTGACGCCCCGGCAAATGGAAGCGTATCGGCTGATGACCACCTGGCGTGAAGGCGAGACACGCCGTCGTGACTTGCCGCGCAACTGGTTGATTAGCGACAAGCTGCTATTTGCGATTGCCGAAAAGATGCCCAGTAATCGCTTCGAGCTTGCTGAGGTGGAAGGCGTTAAACCGATGCTGATCAAAAAAGAGGGCGACGCACTGCTGGCAATGGTCAAACAGACCCAGCACTGTGATGAAGAGGCGCTGCCCAAGCGTTGGCCAGACCCCATGCACCCGACGTTCAAATCACGCTTTAAAGCACTCAAGAAGGCGGTAACCGCTAAAGCTAATGACTTGGGTGTGGCACCGGAAATGCTCATGCGCCGCCGTGATATTGAAACACTGGTGATGCAGGACTTGGCAGGGGAACCTCTCACCTGGCCGACCGGTTGGCGTGGCGAATGTCTGAATGGCGCGTTGGCCCAGGCCCTTGAGGAGCGAGCATAATGAGCGACAAGCTGATTTGCGAGGTTTTTAAAAGCTCGCGTAAAGATGAAATGTATTTATATGTCGATAAGCGTCAAGGATTTGCAGACGTCCCTGCGCAATTACTTGAAACCTTCGGCAAGCCTGTACCGGTGTTTACCATGCTGTTGACCGCTGACAAAAAATTGTCACGGGTTAATGCGGCAGACGTGGTGGAAGGGATTAAAGACAAAGGGTTCTACCTGCAAATGCCGCCGCCGAAAGAGGCCTATTTGCTCGACGTGCATCGTGCCCATGTGGCTTCGCGCTCTGATGTCTGCTCTGACGAACAGTAGCGCCATCTGGTTATGAATTTTCTTGCCCATGCATGGTTGGTGAGCGCTGGTAGCGATGATTTCCTCTACGGCAATTTAATTGCTGATGGCGTTAAGGGGCGCAATTTGGCCGATTGGCCTGCTGCTACTGCACTGGGCATTCACCATCACCGCCGGGTAGATGCCTGGGTGGATAGTCATCCTAGCGTTGTTAATGCACGGCGCCGTGCGCCAACGGGGCAGCGGCGCTATGCGGGGATAGCCCTGGATATGGTGTGGGATCATTTTCTGGCTCGAGATACGGCAGGGCAGGCGGATCAGGACGCGATTATTGAGCGCTGTTATCGACTGCTCTCCGCCCGTACCGCGCCGAACCGGCTGGCCGGTATGATGCCGATTCTCGTCGAGCAGGACTGGCTAAGAGGCTATGCTGACTTTGCGTTTACCTGCCGGGCCGTTGCCGGGATTGGGCGGCGTTTGTCTGGCCCCAATCAGTTGGCTGCTTTAGTGCCTTGGCTGTACGACGATTATCAAGCGTTAGAGGCCGATTTCCAGACCCTATGGCCCGAACTATTGGCTGAATTAAGCCACCAAGATACACCCCCATCATAATGAGTTTTTCGTAATAATGAGCCAGGAGACGATGGAGACCGCAATGCGCGAACGTTTTTGGGAGCGCTTTACCCTCGAAGAGTTGACGCCCCAGGAGTGGGAAGCGTTATGCGATGGCTGTGGGCAGTGCTGCCTGCTAAAGTTGCACGACGAGGATACTCAGGAGTTAGCAGTACTGAACGTTGCTTGTCGCTTGCTGGATATTCACAGTTGCCAGTGCAGCGATTATGCGAACCGCTTTGAAACCGTTCCCGATTGCACCCAACTGACGCCTGCCTTGGTTAAAGAGTTTACCTGGCTGCCGCAGAGCTGTGGTTATCGGCGGGTGGCTGAAGGGCGCAAGTTGGCGGGTTGGCATCCGCTGTTAAGCAATGATGCCGAGCGGGTTCACCGCAAAGGCGTCAGCGTACGCAGCTTTGCGGTGTCCCAAGATGAGGTGCCCGAGCAGCAATTGGAGTCGCATATTATTGCCGTGCTGCCGATGTAGTTCCCTACGAGCACTTTACTCAGCAGTTGAAGATGCTGGCGAGTGCAGTCCCAGCGCCCAGAGAATAAACGCGTCTTGGCGGGCGGTATCGCGCCACGCTTTGAATCGACCGGATGCGCCGCCGTGGCCGCTGCTCATATCGGTACGCATCAAAATCGGCGCTGAACCCAGCTGCTGTTGTGCCATCTGGGCATAAAACTTGGCGGGCTCCCAGTAGCTGACACGGGTGTCGAACCAACTGCCCTCAATCCATAGTGCAGGGTATATCTGCGCTTTAATGTTATCGATAGGTGAGTAAGCGGCTATTCGCTCGGCGACCTCTGGTTCTTCAGGGTTGCCCCACTCGCTGTACTCTGCGGTCGTCAGAGGCAGCTCCGGGTTCTGCATCGTGCGCAGCACGTCTAAGAAGGGCACGTCTAGCAGAGCGGCGCAAAACTTTTCCGGGGCACGATTAATGCAGGTGCCGACCAGCAGCCCGCCAGCGCTGGCACCATAGGCCGCTACGCGCTGTGCATCACTGACACCTTGCTCCACAAGCGCTTCCCGGGCGGCCAGGAAATCGTCAAAGCTATTCTCTTTGTGGGCCATCTTGCCGTTTAAATACCAGGGTTCGCCGCGCTCGCCGCCGCCACGCACATGAGCAACGGCAAAGGCCGCACCGCGCTCAAGCAGTTCCAGCCGGGCGATCGAGAACCAGGGGTCGAGAGCCTCACCGTAAGCGCCGTAGCCATACAGCAGCGTGGGTAAGGGCTGATCCGCCAGGTCGGCGCGCATCACCACCGATACGGGCACTTGCTCACCGTCGCTGCTGGTGGCCCAAAGGCGGCGACTGATTAGCTGTTCCGGCTGTAAATTGCCGTAAACAGGTACCCGCTTCAGCAGCGTTCGCTCGCCGCTGGTTAGATCGAGTGAAAACCAGCTGGGCGGCTGGGTAAACGACTCTTCGCGCAGGCGCACTACCTGAGTATCGAAGTGCGGGGCATCTTCCAGCATCTGCGAGCAGGGTTGTTCAGGCAGTGCCAGGGTCTCATCTAGGGTGCAGCTATGCTGGGCATCGAAAAGCAAACGCCGCAAATGCACTTGCGCTTGGGCATGGTCACGCTCAGCCAGCATCAGCCCCCAAGAGAACGCATCAACGCCTTCCAGGGTGGCTTCTTCACGGTGGGCGATTAACGTTTGCCAATTCAATTGGAGCTGACCAAGCTGACTTTCGGGCAGGAAGTCGAGCTGGAAGTGAGCACCTGCCTGGTTATGCAGGCGGTAAAAGCTGCCTGGCCGGTGATCAATGCTGTACTCGACCCCCGCCTGGCGCTGCTGAATACACAGCGGGGCTGAATCAGGAGAGTGAGCGGCCAATAGGTGAATTTCACTGGTGTCTTTTGAGCCGCTTTCTAGCAGCAGCCACGACCGCGAGCGCGTTTTGCCAATACCGAGCCAAAACTCAGGATCCTCTTCCCGTAGCACCAATACTGGCTCATTTGAAGCGTCAGGCTCCATCAGCGAAAGCGAAAGCCGCCAAACGCTGTCGGGGCGCTGAGTGTCGTCAAACCGCGTGAACAGCAGCGTCGCTGTAGTGGCAGTTTGATCTTCTGCCCAGCAAAGCCCCGCACCAATATCGCTTAATAGTTGCACGGGCGTTCCGTTAGGCAGCGCTTTCAGCCACAGAGTAAAACGCTCGTCGCCTTGAGTATCTTCTGTCCAGGCCAACCACTGCTCATCGGGAGACAGCGCCATATCGCCCATGTCGTAAAAGTCGTGCTCAGCAGCACGGGCTCTAACGTCGAAAAAGCATTCCTGTTGTTCAGGCTGACGATTGGGGTGGCGCCACCAGCAGGGGTAATCATCCTCGGCACCGGTCTCGTTCCAGAACGTGAAGTGGTCAAGCGTTGTCTTAAGGCTGGTCACGGCTAATTCGCGGCGCGCAAGGTGACTCTGGTATAACGCTTCCTCCAACGGGGCAAGCGGGGCAAACCAATCGGCTTGTTGCTGATTGGCGGCCTCTAAAAAGGCGCTGACCTGTGGGTCATCGCGCTCTTCTAACCAGTGCCATTGCGGGTCATTAGCGCGATAATAGCGTGCAGCGGGTAAGCCTGAAGGTATGCCTTGCTGTGCTTTCATAAATTGATAGGTACCATAACGGGAAATCAACGTCGGGTGAGCTCACCCATATGAGGGGTATTATGCTGTTTGCAAATTCAACGCCACTACTGTGGTTGAGTTATTACGGGCTGTCGCTGTTAGTGATTGTCGCAGTCTACTTTGCGTTCACTTTTCTGCCTCGCTTGCCACGTCTTGTACTGACCTGGATGGTGGCAGGGGCGATATGGGCACCCGCCACTTTCCGGCTGCCGCTAATAGAAGAGGGTGAATTCTATACCGGTTGGGCACCTTCGGCGATGGTGGCGGCGGTTGGGTTTTTAGAAAACAACGGCGCAGCACTTCGTGGCGGGCTAATGTGGCTGGTGTTAGGGATGGCATTAGGCGCGCTGATTGGCGTTGCTCTGTGGTGGTGGCGCCGTCCTGGGGACGATGAGTATGTCGCCCAGGAAGAAGAGAGTGCCGATGAAGGCGAATCACCACGCCGTCGCGAACCGGTGATTGGTTAATGGCTGTGTTTAGGTTCCATGCTTTTGCAGAGAGCGCCGGGTGTCTATGTATTGGTAAAGCGTATGTGTGAACTACTGGGTATGAGCGCCAACGTGCCCACCGATATCTGTTTTAGCTTTTCGGGCTTTTTGCATCGCGGTGGGGGCACCGGCCCTCATCGCGATGGTTGGGGAATTGCCTTCTACGAAGAGGGCGGTTACCGCGATTTTCGCGACCCCCATCCTTCCGTCGATTCCCCTATCGCCCGGCTAATTTGCGATTACCCGATTAAGTCCAATGTGGTGATCAGTCACATTCGCCAAGCCAACGTGGGGGGCGTAAAGCTTGCCAATACCCACCCTTTCACGCGCGAAATGTGGGGGCGACCCTGGTGCTATGCTCACAATGGGCAATTAAGTGGCTGGGAGCGTTTAACGTTAGGAGACTACACCCCGGTTGGCAGCACCGATAGCGAGTACGCCTACTGCTGGTTAATGGGGGAGCTTCGCCGTGAATTTCCTTCCCCGCCCGCTGATCCCGCAATGCTGTGGGAGCGCTTGCACCAGCTATGTGAGCAGCTAAGAGCATTGGGCGTGTTCAATATGTTGCTCTCCGATGGCGATTACTTATATACATTTTGCGCCACGAAGCTTGCGCATATTACCCGCTGCGCGCCCTTCGGCGAGGCGGAACTCTCCGACGCCGAGATGACGGTGAATTTTGCCGAACATACCACGCCTGACGACATCGTTTCAGTGATTGCCACTGAACCGCTCACGCACAATGAAGCCTGGCAGCGCATGGTGCCGGGTGAGCTATTGGTCTGGCGCGATGGAGAAATTCAGGCGCGTTACTGTCCATAAAGAAACGATCTACTAAATTGGAATGAGGGACGCAGCAGAAAATCAAGTGAGCCCGACTATGGGCTAAAGTTGAAACGTCAGTTTCAATCGATCGTTTTACAGCCTGTTAGAGGTCGTATATCGTTGGGCTTCTTAACCTATTTTTTCAGATAGAGCCTAGCGACAACAACAAGGTCGGTGACTTACGCCGACGCCAATAGCGGAGATTGCCCATGAGCGAACACGCCAACGCCGCCGTTTTACGTGGCCCAGCGCTTGAAGGGTTGGATCAGTACGATTCAGTCACGGATGTTTTTCATAACGCAGTAACACGCTTTAAGGACAAGCCAGCTTTTTCCTGTATGGGAAAAACGCTCTCTTTCGCTGATCTTGACCGCCTCTCTGCAGACTTTGCTGCATGGCTACAGCATGAAACCGACCTCGTTCCCGGTGATCGTATCGCCATCCAGTTGCCCAACGTACTGCAGTTTCCTGTGGCGGTATTCGGTGCACTGCGCGCAGGCTTGGTAGTGGTCAACACCAACCCGCTATATACAGAGCGGGAAATGGCCAACCAGTTCAAGGACTCCAACGCTAAAGCCATTGTGATTTTGGCCAATATGGCGGACAAGCTGGAGAAAGTGCTCGATAAAACAGATATCAAGCATGTGCTCGTCACCCAGCTAGCTGACTTGCACGATGTGCCCAAGCGCTGGTTAATCAATGCAGTGGTCAAGCACGTTAAGAAAATGGTGCCTGCTTATTCACTGCCCAGTGCGGTTGGCTTCCGTGATGCGCTAAAAAAAGGTGCCTCGCTAAGTCATACCGAGGTCAAGAGGAGCCCCGACGATTTAGCCGCGCTTCAATATACCGGTGGCACCACGGGTATGCCAAAAGGCGCAATGCTGACCCATCGCAATCTCATCGCCAATATGCTGCAAGCGCGGGAAGCGATTGGTACTCATCTGACCGATGGCGAAGAGTTGGTTATCGCACCGCTACCGGTTTATCACATCTATACCTTTACGGTTAACTGCCTGTTCCTAATGGAAACCGGTAACCACTCTTTGCTGATCACTAATCCTCGCGACCTGGATGGTTTTATCAAAGAGCTCAAGGGGGTGCCCTTTAGCGCTTTTATCGGCCTCAATACGCTGTTTAATGCGCTATGTAATCGCGACGATTTCAAGCAGCTCGATTTTTCCAAATTGAAACTGACGATCTCCGGCGGCATGGCGCTGACCAAAGCAGCGGCGCAGCGTTGGGAAAAAACCACCGGTTGCCCAATTGCCGAGGGGTATGGTCTGACCGAGACTTCTCCCATTGTTAGCTTCAACCCGACCGATGCGATCCAACTGGGCACTATCGGTAAGCCCGTGGCAGGCACCGCGGTAAAAGTCGTCGACGCCGATGGCAACGACGTGGCATTGGGCGAGCCGGGAGAACTGTGCGTGCAAGGGCCACAGGTGATGAAAGGCTACTGGCAGCGTGAAGATGAAACCCGTGACGCCATCGATGAGGATGGCTGGTTCCGCACCGGCGACATCGCTGTGCTGCAGGATGATGGCTATATCCGCATTGTTGATCGCAAAAAAGATATGATCCTGGTCTCTGGCTTTAATGTTTATCCCAACGAAGTTGAAGATGTGGTGGCAGCCCACCCGGATGTGCTTGAGTCTGCCGCGGTCGGTGTGCCAGATGAAAATGCTGGCGAAGCCATCAAGCTGTTTGTGGTAAGTAAAAATGACCAGCTAGATGAAAAAACACTACGCGACTGGTGCAAAAAAGAGCTCACTGGCTACAAAGTGCCGAAATTCATAGAGTTTCGCGATGAGCTGCCCAAAACCAACGTGGGTAAAGTACTCCGCCGTCAGCTGCGTGACGAAGAGCCCTCAAAAACGTAATCAGATAGCCATTAATAAACACTCGATTAGTGGGCGAGGGCAGGTTGTAACAAGGGTCTTTCGCCATGGCCGGAAAATATTCCTGACAATTCCGGCATTTCCGCCATCCATGGCGGTCAGATGGCGAAAGTAGCGC